>NZ_OY769915.1:70000-157500 GCF_963669205.1 uncultured Roseibium sp. | reverse complement strand
CAATCAAGACCAACTTTTCTGGAATTAAGGTCACAAAACCCTGTCGCCAGCAGCAACGCCGCCGTCGATGAACGCGTTATACGCACACTAAACAACACCGTCAACAGCGATCTGAACTTTTTTTCGGAAAATTTTCAAAGGCAACGCAGCGGTGGATATTAACCATCAGTTAGCTAATTCACGATCACGCCGAACGTCACCCGACCGGCGCGTTGCCGAAGCCCATCAGGCGCTGCCCGGCATCAACGACAACCGTATGCCCGCTGACCTGCCGCGCCTCCACCAGATAGAGAACCGCGTCCACGATGTCGTCCGGTCCGAGGCCCGGCCCCAGCGGAGTCAATTTTTGGCGGCTGTCGAAATTCTCCTGCGTCTGGTCGCTCGGAAGGATGAGCCCAGGCGCAATGGCATTGACCCGGATCCGCTTCGGACCGAGTTCGTATGCCGCCAGCCGTGTTGCGCCGTCCAGGGCAAACTTTCCGCAGAAATAGCTGAACCGCTCCGGCGAGGCCGACAGCATCTGCGTGTCCAGCATATTGACGATGGCGCCGCCGTCCGGAAGAGGGTCCTGCTTGGCGAAGGCCTGCATCAGGAAGACCGGTGCAGCCGCGTTGACATTCATCAGGAACTGCCAGCTGTCCAGCGTGAGGTCGTGAAGACTGTCGGTATTGAATGCCGACGCGGAATTGATCAGCACCTCGACCGGACCGCCGAGTGCCGCTGCGGTCTCTTCGATCAGCTCACCGGCCTTTTCCGGATGGCTCAGGTCTTTTTGAAGCAGCACGGCGCGACCACCCCTTGAAAGGATGTCGTCGTGCAGCTCCTGCGCACCGCCGACGGAAGAATTGTAGTGGAGCCCGATCGCAAAGCCCTTCTCCGCGAGCCCGCTGGCAATTGCCTTTCCAAGCCGTTTGCCTGCACCCGTTACCAGCGCGATCCTGTCTGCCGCCATTGCTCATCTCCCGCTTTCGTGTCAGGCAAAATCCTGCAGGTTCAGCACCGGCTGGACACGCGATACTTCGTGGCTGCGCACGAGATTTGCCCTCGACATCACCGCGATCGTCGCTGCGCTTGTCTGTGCGACCCGGACCTCGTCGCGGAACAGGTAGACGGCGCCGGTCAGTTGGACGGTGACGGGCCATCCGAGTTCGCGCAAGCGGAACGATTGCAGGATGCTGTCTGTCTGGTACCGGATCCTGTCGGGGCCGTCCGGCAAATGCAACGCAAAACCGAAGCCGGGATCAACCCAGAGGCGCTCCACGCCCGCATTGGTCGCAAGATCGATCCGCTCCCCGAAGAAGGTCAGCTGATGATCGAAAATGTCTTCGGCCGGCGGGAGATAGTCCGCCGAACGGGCATTTTCTCCCGGCGTGTAGCACAGGATGATGCCCGCCTGATGCGATGCGATGGCCTCGTAGAAGGCGCTGTCGTCCACGCGCCCTGTCAGATTGATTACACCGGCTCCGGCTTCCAGCAGCGCGACGCCGACTTCCGGGTGATAGGTCTCGACCGAGACCAGGATTTTTTCCTCCGCGAGCGCTTTCACGACCGGCCGCATGCGGTCGATCTGCCGTTCGATGGAGACGATGTCCGCCGTGTCTCCTGTCGATTCCGCGCCGATATCAACCATCGCCGCCCCTTCGAGCGTCATCCGCCTGCCACGGTACAGAGCCGCCTCGAAGGTATGGCAGACGGTTTCCCTGTAAGTGCTGTCCGGCGACAGGTTGAGGACACCCATCTGGTAGGTCCTGTCCTCGAAGCTGCGGCCGAACTTCGGAAATGCGAATGTCCTGACCGGGGTCTCAAGGGCCTCCCTGTATTTCAGCCACAGCGGCAGGATGCGATCAGCGGAAATCATTGGACGGGCTCCGGGTCTTCGGGGAATTGAGAATAAAGACTGTGCGTGGCCGCATGCGGGCGGCCGGAGAGTGTGGGGGTGTCAGGCACGCTTGCGTATGATGCGGATGCCGACGGCGCCGGCCTCGTCAAAGATGTCGGGTTTCGTCACCTTCACCGTGACCCGGGACGCGAGTGGATTGCTCAGGACAAACTCGGCGATCGCCTCCGCCCAGTCTTCGACGAGATCGACATGGCCGCCGGCGCTCGCCTTTTCCTGAATGAAGAAGACGGTGTCCGCATAGGACACGAAGGTGCCGGTTTTCCGGACCGTTTCGCGATATCCGGGCAGCGTCTCAATCTCGACGCTGAAACAGACGGACTGGCGCCGCCCCTTCTCGCTGTCGAGAATGCCGATTTCGGCCGGCAGCAGCAGATTTTCGATCAGGATCGTGTCAGGGCCGTCTTCTACCAGAGTGCGC
This sequence comes from uncultured Roseibium sp., assembly GCF_963669205.1. NCBI lineage: Bacteria > Pseudomonadati > Pseudomonadota > Alphaproteobacteria > Hyphomicrobiales > Stappiaceae > Roseibium > uncultured Roseibium sp. The sequence goes on along the minus strand of NZ_OY769915.1, from coordinate 155,182 downwards.
GCAGCGTCCGTCGTTTCGCTCATCAAACATTTCGCTCTTCAGATTCTGTTTCAGGACATGGATGTAGCCGGAAGCCGCAAGAGGTCAATAGAGGAGAACGTCCCGGGGCGGCGGGCGAACTCAGGCGTCTTCGAAATAATCGACAGCCTTGAGCACGCCGCGCAGTTCCGAAAGGCCCCTCAGGCGACCGATGGCCGGATATCCGGGTGTGGACGTGCCGGTCAGGTCGTTGAGGATACGGTGCCCGTGATCGGGGCGCATCGGGATCTGTTTCCCCGAACCGGTTTCCATACGCCGCAATTCCCGGATGATCGATACAATGTCGATGTCACCGGCAAGGTGGGCGTCCTCGTAAAAGCTTCTCGGATCATCCTCGCGCCGCGTGGCCCTGAGATGGGCGAAGTGGATGCGATCGCCGAGAGCGCGCGCGATGGCAGGCAGATCATTGTCCGGATGCACGCCGAGCGATCCTGTGCAAAGCGTGAAACCATTGGCACGGGAGGCATTCATGGTGGCGATCTGCTCCAGATCCGCGAGCGTGCTCGCGATGCGCGGCAGCCCGAACAGGGACCGGGGCGGATCGTCCGGGTGGATCGCAAGGACCGCGCCCGCTTCCTCGACCACCGGAAGGACGATATCGAGGAAATTGCAGAGGTTCTGAAACAGCTCCTGCCTGCCGACTTCGCGATAGGCGGCAAGCCGCTCGCGGAACGTCTCAAGCGTGTAGCTTTCCTCCGAGCCCGGCAAGCCCGCGATGATGTTGGCCGTCAGCCGGTCGCGATCCTGTTTCGACGCGGCGGCGAGATACGCCTCCGCTGCCGCGATATCAGCCCCGCTGTAGTCGGCGCCGGCGCCCTCCCTTTCAAGAATGAAGAGGTCAAATGCCGCGTAGGCGGCGAATTCAAACCGGAGCGCAGTCGCGCCGTCCGGAAGTTCAAAGTCCAGATCGGTCCGCGTCCAGTCCAGAACCGGCATGAAATTGTAGCAGATGGTCGTCACGCCCTGATGCGCGAGCGCACGGGCCGTCTCCGCCCAGTTGAGGGCCCACTTTTCCCAGCCGGGGGCTCCGGTCTTGATGTCCTCGTGAACCGGAATGCTTTCCGCGACGACCCAGCTCAGTCCGGCTGCCTCGATCATCTGCCGCCGCGCGGCGATCTCCTCTTCCGGCCAGAAGGTCCCGTTCGGAATTTCATGAAGCGCGGTCACTATTCCGCTGGCGCCTGTCTGGCGGACATCCTTCAGCGATACCGGGTCCCGGGGCCCGAACCAACGCCAGCTTTCGATCATCGCCTTGCCTTTTCTTTTCTTTTCTTATCGCTCTCAAGGAGACGCCACTGCGGGCGTATAGAGGTAACCGTCGAATTCCGGATCTCCGACATCGGAGAGTTCGAGCAGCGTCAGGCGCACATTCTCAAGATGCTGCCACATGGCGCTTCTGGCCTGCTCGGCGTTGCGGTGCCGCAGCGCCTCCAGGATCACTGCATGATCGTCGAGCCACCTGGTCCGGTAGCTGATATCGAAAATCCGGTCATGCAGCCGCGCCCACATGGAACTGTTTTCCCGCTTGGTCCACAAGTCTGCGACCTGATCGACCAGGACGCTGTTCTGGGTGGCTTCGGCAATGAGCAGGTGAAACTGCTTGTCGGCGAAATAATCCTCGACGCCGTTCTCGATGGCCTTGCGCTCAATCTCAAGCGTTTCGCGCAGCTTTATGATGTCGTGCTTGGTAATCGTCGACGCCGCAAAGCCCGCGATGCTGCTTTCCAGGAGCTGCCGGGCCTGCAGCAGTTCGAACGGACCGAAATCCGGCTTGTGCACGTTGAGGGAGATCTTCTCGCCGGACGCGACATAGCTGCCGGATCCCTTGCGCACATCCAGATAGCCCTCGATCTCGAGCACGATAAAGGCTTCGCGTACGAGCGACCTGCTGATCCCCAACTCGAGCGAAATCTGGCGTTCGGTCGGAAACTTGTCACCCGGCCGATAGCCTTCATCGGTGATCCTTCGTGCGAGCAGCTCGGCTATTTCCTGGTAGCGACGTTTTCCACCCTCGCCGGTCATGAAGCCTTCCCTGCGTTCTTCTCTGCGGCGGCAATCTCGCGATAGTAGTCCGCCAGAATATGGAACGCTTTTTTCTTGGTTTTCTTGTCCGCGGCAATCAGCCCCTTATGGTTATAGCCATTCTGGAAGATGTTTTGCCGGCGTTCAACGCGAAAATCATAAAGGATCCACGGGGACATGCCCTTGACGTAGTCCAGCTCCCGCAAAACCGCGATCTGACGGCGATAGACCTCGGCCATGTAATCTTCGCTGAAGAGACCGCGCGGAGGCCCCTTTTCGCCGATGACCCCATCGGCGCCGGTCTCCGAAATGACCACCGGCTTGCCCGGGTCGGAGTTCCTGCCGATCGCGGCCAGATCGTCGAAATTCTCTTCATACCAGCCGTAATATTCGTTCAGGCCGATGATATCGATGTGGTCCGCAAGCCTGTCCTCGATCCGGTTGGCGGCGTGGTTGACGAGACAGGCGGCGGAGGTCAGCCGGGTCGGATCGAGCTTTCTGGCGGTCTCGGCAAGTCCGCGCATGAATTTAAGCCGTTCATCCGTATCCGGATTTTCGTTGCCCACGGACCAGATGATCACACTGGCCCGGTTCCGGTCGCGCTTGATCAGCTCTGCAAGCTGGTTCTCCGCGTCGAGGTAGGTGGCCGGATTGGCAAAATCGATCGCCCAATAGACCGGGATCTCCTCCCACAGGAGAAACCCCAGTTCATCGGCCAGGCGTGCCGCCAGATCATCGTGGGGGTAATGCGCAAGGCGCAGATAATTGCAGCCAAGCTCGCGTGCATGTTCGAACCGGCGCCGCAAGTCGGCTTCGTTCGTCACCTTGCCCAGTTCGGCGTCGTCCTCGTGCACGGATATCCCGCGCAGGAACAAAGGTTCGCCGTTGAGCACGATATCCGTACCGGCGCGCTCGATCTGACGGAATCCGACCCGGTCCGAGACACGGTCCGCGCCGAAGGCAAGCTCCGCGTCGTAAAGGACGGGGTTGTCCGGGCTCCAGAGATCCGGCTTCACCGGCAGCGTGACCCGGCCCTTGCCATCGCTGACGGGTATGCCCGTTTCAACCGAAAGACCCGGAATGGACAGCGTTGCCTCGCCCGACGACACTCCGCAGATTTCAACCTCCGCGCAGATTTTCGAAAAGGTGCCATCGGGCACGAGATAAAGAAAGAAATCCTTGATCAGGGCGCACGGGGTCTCGAAGAGGGTCACGTCTCGGTAGAGGCCGCCATAATTGAACCAGTCCGTATTGCGCATCGGGACCCGGTCACGGGTGCGGGCGTTGTTGACACAGGCCATGAGCCAGTTCCGTCCCGGGCGCACAAGACCGGTCAGTTCCACGCAGAACGGTGTCGACGCGCCATAGTGATTGCCGAGAAACTGACCGTTCAGAAAGATCTTGCAGTCGTAGCCGGCGGCACCGAAATGCAAGAACCTGCGCTTTTCGTCATCGACGTTGCCGACATCGAGAGGCCGCGTGTACCAGGCGCTGCCTTCGAAGAAATACCACTTTTCCTTCAGCATCGCCCAGTTGGACGGGACCGGAACCGTCTCGCCCATATAGGGATCGTAGTCCCAGGGTTCCTCGCGGTCCACCGGTGCCTCCGGCAGCATGGCGAACCATTTCTGCCGGAGACCGGTGTCGAGGAGGTCCACACAGAAGTTCCAGTCGCCGTTGAGACTTTCAGATGCCCGCCCGCCCATGAAAATCAGGCCATTGTGGTTCAGAGACTGCGTGTTGAACGGAAGATCGTAGTCTTCGTCATGCAGCGCCTGAAGCGCGTTTTCGGCGAGTTTCGAGCGTTCGAGCATCTTTCCGGTCTCCGGTCGGGCCTTGGCTTACTGCGGAGCGATCGCCTTGATGCGGTCGATCAGATCGGCGACGACCGGCGACTTTTGAGCCGCTTCCTCATGCATCGGCAGGACCGCCTCGATGAACGGGCCCTTCTCGACCTCGATGAACTTGACACCGAGTTCGCTCTTGGCCGTTTCAACGGCTGCCGCGCTCATGGCATCCCACTGCTCGCGATGGAAGTCCATCGATTCGTGCGCCGCCTTGGTCAGGGCCGCCTTGTGCTCATCCGACAACTCGTTCCAGCTCTTGGAGGAGATCATGACCACGGACGGGATCATGGTGTGACCGTCATCGGAATAGACCTTGGAAACCTCACCGTGGCGCGCGGACGTCAGGGCCATCGGATTGTTCTCGGCGCCATCGACGACACCCTGCTGCAACGCACTGTAGAGTTCACCCCAGGCAATCGGCGTCGGGTTTCCGCCAAGCAGTTCCACCATGCGGATCGCGGACGGGCTCGGCTGAACGCGGATCTTCATGCCTTCCAGGTCGGCAGGGGAGCGGATTTCCTTGTTGGCATAGAACGAGCGCGCGCCTTCGATGTAGAATGCAAGCCCGATGAAGCCCTTGTCTTCGGAAGCGGCGAGAATGTCCGAGCCGATGTCGCCGCTCAGAACGTCATAATAATGGTCGGCATCGACAAAGATGTAAGGCAGGTTGAGCGCACCGTAGGATTCCTCGAAGGCTTCGAGTTCGGACGCGTTCGACCGGGCCATGTCCAGGGAGCCGTTCTGCATCAGCTCCATGGATTCGCGTTGGGTGCCCAGCTGCGCGTTTGCATAGATGCGGATCTTCAGATCGCCGCCTGTCGCCTCTTCAAGACGCTCGGCCATGAACTCCATCGACTTGTGCAGCGGGTGGTCTTCCGGGTTGTTGTGATTGAGACGCAGGGTCTTGGCATTGGCAGCGGTTCCAATTGCAACAACGCCTGCGGCCAGCACGACCGCGAGCTTCGCGAACTTCTTCATGATTTCCTCCCAAATGCAGGCCGGGCGGACAAGACGCCTCAAAGAGGAACCGCACCGGCCGCGGTTTCGCAGCACGGATCGCTGCGGACGGCGAATTGTTCGTCCAATTTTGAAAATCAGTCAACCTTTTTTGTAAAATTGGTTGACCAATTTAAATTCTTGCCGCATGTCTTACACGGGCACGCGCCGCTGTTGTTGCGTGAAAACGCAACGCGGACCGGTCTGGGAGGACAATCGTGACACGCATTACAAGAGGTGTGGACCTTGTCCTGCGCCTCGTCATTACCCTGGCATTCGCCGTTCTTGTTGCCTGCGTCATCTGGCAGGTGTTCTCGCGCTATGTGCTGGAAAGCCCGAGCACGGTCACCGACGAAATGGCGCGGTTCCTGTTCATCTGGGTCGCGCTTCTGGGTGGCGCCTATACGCTCGGGCAGCGCCGGCACCTGGCGATCGACCTGCTGCCGCAGATCACGCACGGCAACGTCAGGCTCATGGTCAATGCGGCGATCATCATCGCCATCGCCACCTTCGCGGCGCTGGTCATGATTTATGGCGGTCTGGACCTGGTGAACCGGACGCTGGCAACCGGGCAGGTCTCGCCGGCACTCAGACTGCCCATGGGCCTTGTCTATGTCGCGATCCCCTTTTCCGGGCTCTGCATCTTCTACTACTGCCTGACCTTCCTGGCCGATCTCTTCCGCACAGGCAGGGGACCGAACGATCAGGACGGCGCGCCCAGGGCGGGCGGTCCGCTCGACTGACCGGCGCAGGATATTGAGGAACTAAATGGATATTCAGTCTGTCCTCGTCCTGTTCGGGACGTTTGCACTGCTCATGATACTCGGCGTGCCGATCGCCTTTTCGATCGGACTGTCGGCCTTTGCCACATTCCTGCTGTTCATGTCGTTCGACCAGTCGGTCTATATCGTTGCACAACAGGTGGCATCCGGCCTGGACAGTTTCACGCTGCTGGCCATCCCGTTCTTCATCCTGGCCGGGAACATCATGAATCGCGGCGGCATCGCGATGCGCCTGATCGAGTTCGCGAAAGTCCTGGGTGGCCGCCTGCCCGGCGCTCTTGCCCACTGCAACGTGATTGCCAACATGATGTTCGGTTCGATTTCCGGCTCCGCAGTGGCGTCGGCTGCCGCTGTCGGCGGCGTCATGGCACCCCTGCAGAAGAAGGAAGGCTACGACCCGGCCTACAGCGCGGCGGTCAACATCGCGTCCTGCCCGACAGGCCTGCTCATTCCGCCGAGTTCGACCTTCATCGTCTATTCGCTGATCACGAACGGCACCTCGGTCGCGGCGCTTTTTGTTGCCGGATACATTCCGGGGATTCTCATGGGCCTCAGTCTCATGGTTGTTGCAGGGATCATCGCGAAACGGCGCGGCTATCCCGTCGCCGAACGTCCGAGCGGGTCGGAGATCGTGAAGAAGGCGGCCGATGCCATGCTGCCGCTCGGCCTGATCGTCATTGTCATGGGCGGCATCATCGGCGGCGTTTTCACCGCCACGGAAGCCTCCGCCGTCGCGGTCGTCTACACGCTTTTCCTTGCCGTGGTCTGGTACCGCGAAATCACCTTAAAGCAACTGCCCGGGATCATCCTGGAAAGCGCGGTGACCACTTCCATCGTGCTCCTCATGATCGGCTGCTCCATCGCCATGTCCAAGGCCATGGCGTTTGCGGACATTCCCTATTCGATTTCCGACGCGCTCCTGGCACTATCCGAAAACCCGATCGTGCTTCTGCTCATCATCAACATCGCGCTTCTGGTCGTCGGCACATTCATGGACATGACCCCGGCGCTGCTGATCTTCACACCGATCTTCCTGCCCGTGGTTGAAGACCTTGGCATGGACCCGGTGCATTTCGGCGTGGTGATGACGTTTAACCTGTGTATCGGCATCTGCACCCCACCGGTCGGGTCGGCGCTGTTCGTCGGCTGTTCGGTGGGCGGGGTCAAGATCGGCCAGGTCATCAGGCCGATGCTCGGATTTTACGCGGTCCTGGTATCGCTGCTATTGGTGATAACCTATTTCCCCGCGCTCAGCCTGTTCCTGCCGCGCGTCCTCCTCGGATACTAGAGCGGTCCAGAGACACAAGATGAAAGCACTCAAAACCTGGCAATTGAAATCGCGGACCGACACAGGCGTGAGCCTGCTCGTCGAAAACAGGCACCACCTCAACGTTTCGGTCTTGGAAAACGGCCTCATCCGGATCTCGCTTCTGAAGGACGGCAAGTACCGTCTCGACAGGACCTGGGCGATCGCTCCGGTGCGCGATGTTCCGTTTGAAGGCCGGAAACGGGATGACATATCCGGATTTTCCTGCCCCGGTTTCCACCTGAACGAGAACGATAACGGCCTGACACTTGAAACCGGGACGTTGCGCCTCAAAATTGGTCGACCACTTGCGTTGACCTGGGAAGCGCGCTCTGAACCGGCCGGCCCCTGGCAGGAAATCGCCCGCGACAGGCCCCTGAACGCCTATATGCTCGGGCGCAAGGATCACCGGAACCAGCACCACCTTCTCAGGCACCCGGACGAGACATTTTACGGTCTCGGTGAGAAGTCCGGAGCGCTGGACCGGTCCGGCCGGCGCTTTGAAATGCGCAATCTCGACGCGCTCGGCTATGACGCCAGAACCACGGACCCGCTTTACAAGCACATCCCGTTCACGATCACCGACAAAGGCGATCTCGGCGCCTGCGGCCTTTTTTACGACACGCTGGCGTCCTGCTGGTTCGACCTCGGCAATGAAAAGGACAATTACCACCCGCCCTTTCGCGCCTTCCGGGCCGAAGACGGCGACCTGGACTACTATTTCAGCTGGGCACCCTCGGTGCTGGAGATCGTCAAGCGCCACCACTGGCTGACCGGCGGCACGGCCTTCATGCCGCGATGGGGGCTGGGCTATTCCGGTTCCACCATGTCCTACACGGATTCGGAAAATGCGCAGGAGCGTCTGCAGGAATTTCTTGCAAAGCTCGAAGCGGAAGACATGCCGTGTGACAGTTTCCAGCTCTCGTCCGGCTATACCGCGATTGAGGGCAGGCGTTACGTTTTCAACTGGAACACCGACCGCTTTCCGGACGTGGAAGCGCTGACGTCCTCCTATGCAGCGGCGGGCATAAACCTGATCGCCAACATCAAACCCGTTCTGCTCGATGATCACCCGCTTTATGAGCAGGCTGCCAATGCAGGCCTCTTCATCTGCGACGGCGAAAGCGGTGAACCGGAACAGTCACCCTTCTGGGACGGGACGGGGTCCCATCTCGATTTCACCAACCCGGCAACCATCCGCTGGTGGCAGGAAAACGTGACTGCCAAACTCCTCGACCAGGGCATCAAGAGCACCTGGAACGACAACAACGAATATGAAGTCTGGGACGATGATGCACGCTGCGCAGGCTTTGGCGAGCCGATCCCAATCAGCCTGATCCGGCCGCTCCACAGCCAGCTGATGACGCGTGCTTCCTTCGAAGCCCAGCAGCAGGACCAGCCGGGCAGACGGCCCTACCTGATCTCCCGCTGCGCCTCACCCGGGACGCAGCGCTACGCCCAGACCTGGACCGGCGACAATCATACGAGCTGGGATACCCTGCGGTGGAATATACCCATGGGGCTGGGACTGAGCCTCTCCGGCTTTTACAATACCGGCCACGATGTCGGCGGCTTTGCCGGGCCGAGACCGGACCCAGAGCTGTTTCTGCGCTGGGTGCAGAACGGCATTTTTCATCCCCGTTTCACCATCCATTCCTGGAACGATGACGGAACGGCCAACGAAGCCTGGATGTATCCCGAAATCACCCCGCTTGTCCGCGACGCGCTGAAACTCCGGGCGAGGCTCCTCCCGTATCTCTATACCCTGCTCTACCAGGCGGTTACCGATGGCGAACCCATGCTGCGTCCGCTGTTCCTGGATCATCCCGATGACCCGAACTGCAGAACCGCGGAATTCGATTTCCTTCTCGGAAAGGACCTGCTGGTCGCAAGTGTCGTCGAACCGGGTGCCCGAACGCGGCGCGTGACACTGCCTCAAAACGCAGATGGCTGGTGGGCCTTTGACGGCAGCACGTGGCATCCGGGCGGCGATGTGCTGGAGGTTCCCGTGACCGACGCGACAATTCCGCTGTTTGTTCGCGGCGGCACCGTGCTGCCGATGGCCGCGCCCAATCTCCGTTCCGACGCGGCCTCCGACACGGAGCGGACCTGGTGCATCTACCCGCAGCCCGAGCACCGTCCGCCGCGCATATCCCAAGCCTATGACGACGACGGTGTTTCACGCGATGCGCTGACAGACGGCCATTGCCTCACGACGCTGAAGCTTTCCCGTGAGACGGGTGCGCTGCGCCTTGACTGGTCAAGGTCCGGCACCTGGGAACCCGCCTATTCCGACGCCCGGATCTGGCTTGCGGGTCAAACCGGTCTTATCGTCAATGATCGCGCCCGTTCCGCGGGCGACACACTCAGTCTCAATCCGGCCCGGTAAAACATGTCCGACCCAGCTTCTCCCATTCCAGACAGTCCCTATGACCGCGGCGCCCTGCAGCCCAGGATATTGCATCTGGGCTTTGGCGCTTTTGCGAAAGCGCATGTCATGGCATTCCACGACGACATGCTGCGGCGGACGACCGGTGACTGGGGCGTCATCGCCGCCCGGCTTCACTCCGGTGCGGAAGAACTGACGCAGCTGGACGAGGCGGGCGGTGTGTTCACGGTCGGCGAGATGTCGGGAGCCGGGCTGCACTTGCGTGAAATCGGCTGCGTCACCGGAACACTGCATGCCAGACGGGACGGGCTGCCGGCGCTGTTGTCCCGGATCGCAGATCCCGGGCTTGGCGTGATCACGCTGACGATTACCGAAAAAGGCTACTGTCTTTCGGGCAGTGCTCTGGATCTGGCGCATGAGGGCATCCAGGAAGACCTGGCCAACCCCGGGGCTCCCCGGACCGCGATCGGCATCCTTGCACAAGGGCTTGCGATGCGGATGGCAGCCGGCGCGTCCGGCGTCACGATCCTTTCCTGCGACAACCTTCCGGCCAACGGGCATCTTTGCCGCCGGGCGCTGCTCGACTTTGCCGGACAGCTTGACCCGAAGCTGACAGAATGGATCGAGACCGGCTGCCGCTTCCCCTGTTCCATGGTCGACCGGATTACGCCCGCCATGACACAGGCATCACGCCAGAAGCTCGAAGCGGCCCTTGGACGCCCGGACCCCAACGGCATCTTGTGCGAACCCTTTCGCCAATGGGTCATTGAAGACAGTTTCGCGGGCGAGCGGCCGCAATGGAACCTTGCCGGAGCGCAATTCGTTGCCGATGTTGCGCCTTTTGAAGAAATGAAGCTGCGTCTTTTGAACGGGTCGCACTCCTTTCTTGCCTATCTTGGCGCGCTGGCGGACAAGGCAACCATATCGGACTGCATGAACGAGCCCGTCCTGAAGTCGGCCGCGCAAAAGCTTATGCTGGACGAGCAGGCGCCGACCCTTCACGTTCCCGGCGGGGTCGACATCTCAGGCTATGCGGCCGATCTCATCGAGCGTTTCTCGAACCCGGCGCTTCAGCACAAGACAACGCAAATCGCGTCGGACGGCAGTCAGAAACTGCCGCAAAGACTGCTTGCCCCGATCCGGCACCATCTCGGCACCGGCCGCCCCTGGCCTTTGTCCGCTCTGGCGGTTGCCGGCTGGATGCATTATTGCCGCGGTGCATCGGAAACGTCCGCGGCCCTTCCGCTCAACGATCCGCTTGCCGAGCGTATCCGGTCGATCGCCGGGCAGTCCGATGGCACCGGCTACGTCGACAAGCTTCTGTCGCTAACGCCGGTTTTCGGTGACGAGCTTCCGGCGTCGCAGGACTTTGCCGACAAGATCCGATCCGCTTACCATGACATCGGCTCCCGAGGCGTGATCAACTCGATCGCCGCATCGCTCTGACAACAGGACGCATTTCATGACCGCACCATTTCTCGGGCCGGAGTACTTTCTCGACACGGCCACGAGCCGCCGCCTCTACCACGAGGTTGCCGCGCCCCTGCCGCTGGTTGATTTTCACAATCACCTGGACCCGGCCGCGATTGCCGACGACAAGCACTGGTCTTCCATCGGCGAAATCTGGCTGGAAGGCGATCACTACAAATGGCGCGCGATGCGCTGGAACGGCATACCCGAGGACCTGGTGACCGGCACCGCTGACTTCAGGCAGAAATTCGACGCGTTCGCGGAGACGATACCGCACTGCGTCGGCAATCCGCTCTACCATTGGACGCACCTGGAACTGCGCCGCTATTTCGGCTGGGATGGCGTTTTCGGTCCGGATACCGCCGCTGAGGTCTGGGAGGTCGCCAACGAGACGCTCTCAAAGCCGAGCCACGGCGCGCGCGGACTGCTTCACCAGATGAATGTCAGTTACGTCGGCACCACGGACGATCCGACCGACGACCTCGCGCATCACGCCAGGGCACAAGCCGATCCGGAGCTGGGTTTCAAAATCGCGCCGAGTTTCCGCCCCGACAGGGCGCTGTCGCCGTCAGCGCCCGGGTTCGCGGACTATTGCCGCACGCTCGAACGGGCGTCGGGCGTCCCGATCACGCGTTTCGACGATCTGATCGAAGCGCTGCTCAAGCGGCTGGACCATTTCATCGCCTTCGGCTGCAAGGCAAGCGACCACGCCCTGAACGAACTTCACGCTTTCGAAAAACGCACCGCAAGCGACCTCGACGGCATTCTTGCGCTCGGTGCCAACGGCGCGCAGGTTTCCCCCCGGGACGAGGCCGATTTCAAGGCGGCCGTCCTGACGGAGCTCGGGCAGGCCTATCGCGAGCGAGGCATCGCGATGCAATTCCACATCGGCGCTTTGCGTAACAACAACAGCAGGCTCTTCGGGCGTCTCGGCCCCGATACGGGCGGCGATTCCATGTCCGATCAATCGGTTGCGGGTCCGTTGAACCAGTTGCTCGACCGGATCGACAGGCGCAAAGGTCTGCCCCGCACCATCCTCTATTGCCTCAATCCGGCCCTGAACGAAGTGATGGTGACGACGGCGGGCAATTTCCAGGACGGCTCGGAGCCGGGCAAGATCCAGTCCGGGCCGGCGTGGTGGTTCAACGATCAGCTGGAAGGCATGGAAAGGCATCTCAACCAGGTCGCCCAGATGGGGCTGCTTTCTCGATTCATCGGGATGCTCACCGATTCGCGCTCGTTTCTCTCATTTCCCCGCCACGAATATTACCGGCGCCTGGTCTGCAGGATGGTCGGACGATGGGTTGAAGACGGGAGCATGCCCGCCGACAGGGACTTGACCGACGGTCTCATCCGCAGGATTTGCCACGAAAATGCCCGCGACTGGTTTGTTGAGTAAAAGCAGCGCGATAGGCTGACCGCGCACGCCGGTCTGCACCAAAGGTCATCGTTGCTGGCATTCTCCCTTTACCCTATCATGCATTCCGGAGACCCGGTCAGGAGGCGGATCCGGGCAACGAGGGAGGAGAGCCTCGGCATGACAGTGACGCACGAGCCCTGGCTCGTTGCGCTTTCCCTGGTAATGGCCTTTCAGGGAAGCTTTGTTGGTTTGAGTCTGGCTGTCCAGGTCAGAAACGCGGTTGAACCGAGACGGCGGCTGCTCCTTGCCGGAGCCGCGCTGACACTGGCTCTCGCGATCTGGTCGATGCATTTCGTCGGTATGCTCGCCGTGAAGTTTCCCCTCGGCGTCGATTTCCTCGTGCTGCCGACGCTTCTGTCTTTCCTCGTGTGCGTGCTTGTCGTCGGCGTTGCCGTCTTCACCGCCAGCAATCGAAGGCTTACCTCCATCAGGCTCGGGCTGGCGGCGTTCGTCATGGGCGCCGGCATTTGCACGATGCACTATCTGGGTATGTACTCCCTGCACACGTCTTTGCAGATGACACACAACCCGACATACGTTCTGGCAAGCTTCCTGATCGCCTTCAATGCCGCCGGCCTGGCGCTTTGGTTGCTGTTCGGCCTCGGCAAACGGCCGCCTCTGGTGATTTCGGCGGCCGTGATGGCGCTTGCCATCTCGGCGATGCACTACACCGCGATGACCGGACTGACCTACGAACTGACACAGAGCCCCGACCAGTTGTCCGCTCCTTCGCTCGCGCCGGGAACGCTCGCCATTTTCGTATCCTGTGTCGCATTCCTGGTATCCGGCCTGTTCCTGCTGGCTCTGGTTCCAAGCGAAACGGCAGCGCCGGCACCGGCCCGCAGTGTCGAGGAGACGCCGGCCACCGAACCGGTGCAGGCTGCCGAGGCCGAGGAGGCGGACATCGCGCAAGCGGCGGAAGATCCCTCGCGCCGGCCTGCAGCCGGTCTTCAGGCCGTTGCGTCAAAGCCACGGGTGTCGGCGCCCGCATCCCGGCGGACATTGCCGATCGAGCGCGACGGGCAGAAGACGCAGATCAGCATTTCCGACATCTCCGCCATTCACGCGGATGCCCACTACACCAAGCTTTACGACGGCGAACGGGAACATTTCTGTCCGCTTTCGATCAGCGAGGCCGAACAGCAGCTGGATTCCAAGGTGTTCAAGCGGGTGCACCGCAGTCATATCGTGAACCTTTCCCGGGTCACCAGTTTCAAACGCTCCGGCGACGGCGGCGTGCTGGTGCTCGAGGGCAGCGACGCACAGACGGTTCCCGTCAGCCGGTCCAGATGGAGCCGCATTCGCGAGAGACTGACGGCCCTTTCAGATACGTCCGACCAACCGGATCAGGCCGCCCCGGCGCAGTAAGCCGAACGGAATTGCATCTGCCGGCCTTGGTTCATTTTCAAGCCTTTCGCGACGCTGGGGAGGCGCAATCCGGTCAAATCCGAAGGACATGGAAATGGCTTCACCCCGTGGCGTCAGCGTGCTTGACCGGGCAGGAAGCCCGCTCCGCACACCCTTCCTGACGGGATATCGCCATTTCGCATGCCATTTCAGTCTCATTTATGGGTCCATCACCTAGTGTGTGCAGTGCAAAAATATCGATTTTTTGCCGCCATTCGTGCGAATTGCACGAAATACGTCACTTTCAGCGCAAGACGGGCCACCGTCGTACAAGAGCCAATTAAGCGCTGATCTTTCAGAGACTTTCGCCCATTTACCTCGTTCCGGGCTGTCTGCAACTCGTGAAATACGTCAGGCAATCTGACGCATTTCGTGTCCGGGACAGCCGCCTTCGATGTATTGCACGCGGTGTTCCGTGAATGCCGCCTTGAGTGTGCAGCGCACCCCTTATCACCCTTGGGGCATGTGACATTCCGCCGCCCACGCGTGGCGGTGTGTGTTTGCCGATTGACTGACACTGGACGCGACAGACAGCAAGCGGCGCCCGCTTCCGGAGCCATCCGGGACGGCGAATGGGAGGAGAGAGAACGTGATCCCCGGTGAATTCACCTATCACAGGCCATCATCAGTGGCCGAAGCCGTTGCCATCCTGGCAAGTCACGGCGATGAAGCGCGGCCCCTGTCCGGCGGCCACAGCCTGATCCCCATGATGAAACTGCGCATGGCGGCCCCCGAGCATCTTGTCGATCTCGGCGGCATTGCCGATCTGAAGGGCATCAGCGAGGACGGCGGCACGATCACCATCGGCTGCATGACGACCCAGCACGAGTTGATCGACTCCGACCTTCTGTCCGCCAAGCTGCCGATCATCCGGGAAACGAGCCTGCTGATCGCCGATCCGCAGATCCGCTACATGGGAACGCTCGGCGGCAATGTCGCCAACGGTGACCCGGGCAACGACATGCCGGGTCTGATGCAATGCCTCGGCGCCACCTACGTCCTCACCGGACCGGATGGCGACAGGGAGGTTGCAGCGCGCGACTTCTACGAAGCCGCCTATTTCACGGCGCTGGCGCCGGAAGAAATCCTCACCGCCGTCAAGATCCCGGCTCTGCCGGCCGGTCACGGCTATGCCTATGAAAAGCTCAAGCGCAAGGTCGGCGACTACGCCACGGCCGCGGCCGCCGTTGTCCTCACCATGAATGGCGGCACGGTTGCAAGCTGCTCGGTCGCGCTGACCAACGTTGCGGATACGCCGCTCCATGCAGCAGACGCCAGCGCGATCCTGACCGGGTCCACGCTTGACGAAGCCACCGTTGCGAAAGCTGTTGCGGCCGCCGAAGCGATCACCGATCCGGCATCGGACGGACGCGGCCCGGCCGAATACCGCACCAAGATGGCCGGCATCATGATGCAGCGCGCGCTTGCCCGCGCCTCCGCACGC
Organism: uncultured Roseibium sp.; assembly: GCF_963669205.1. Lineage (NCBI taxonomy): Bacteria > Pseudomonadati > Pseudomonadota > Alphaproteobacteria > Hyphomicrobiales > Stappiaceae > Roseibium > uncultured Roseibium sp. The sequence goes on along the minus strand of NZ_OY769915.1, from coordinate 140,060 downwards.
GCCGGCGCCTGAGACCCTGACCGAGGAAAACCCAATGAGTGATATCGAACAGATCCCGGTCACGGTGACCGTCAACGGCAAGAAGGTGCAGCGTTTCGTGGAACCGCGCACCCTGCTGATCCACTTCCTGCGCGAGGAGCTGAACCTGACCGGTCCGCATATCGGCTGCGAGACCTCGCATTGCGGCGCCTGCACCGTCGAGATGAACGGCATGTCGGTGAAATCCTGCACGCTTTTCGCCGCCCAGGCGAACAATGCGGAGCTGACCACGATCGAAGGGATGGCCAATCCAGATGGCACGCTGTCGGCCCTGCAGGAAGGTTTCCGCCAGATGCACGGTCTCCAGTGCGGCTATTGCACGCCCGGAATGATCACGCGCGCGCATACGCTGCTGAAGGAAAACCCGAACCCGACGGAAGACGAAATCCGCATGGGGATTGCCGGGAACCTGTGCCGCTGCACCGGCTACCAGAACATCGTCAAGGCCATCCAGTATGCCGCCGACCAGCTCAACCAGCCTGAAACCCAGGAGGCTGCAGAATGAATGACATGACCCCGACACGGGAACAGCGCGAAGCCGCCCTTGAAGGCATGGGCTGCAAGCGCAAGCGCGTGGAAGATGTCCGCTTCACGCAGGGCAAGGGCCAGTATGTGGATGATCTGAAACTGCCGGGCATGGTGTTCGGCGATTTTGTCCGCTCTCCCTACCCGCATGCCAAGATCACCAAGATCGACGCCACCGAGGCCCTCAAGATCCCGGGTGTGATCGCAGTCCTGACCGCCGAGGATCTCAAGGGCGTCAATCTTGCCTGGATGCCGACGCTGGCCGGCGACGTGCAGATGGTTCTGGCTGACGGCAAGGTTCTCTACCAGAACCAGGAAGTCGCCTTCGTCGTGGCGGAAGACCGCTACATCGCGGACGATGCCATCCAGCTAGTGGAAGTGGAATATGAAGAGCTTCCGGTTCTGGTCGATCCCTTCAAGTCCATGGAACCGGATGCCCCGGTCCTGCGCCCGGACCTTGAAGGCAAGACGGAAGGCGCGCACGGTCCCCGCAAGCACCACAATCACATCTTCAACTGGGAAGTCGGCGACGAGGACGAAACCGCGAAGGCCTTTGCCGAGGCGGACGTGACCATCAACGAGATGATCTCCTATCACCGGACGCACCCGTCACCGCTGGAAACCTGCCAGTGCGTCGCGTCCATGGACAAGGTAAAGGGTGAACTGACCGTCTGGGGCACGTTCCAGGCCCCGCATGTCATCCGCACGGTTGCCTCGCTGCTGTCCACGATCCCGGAGCACAAGATCCACGTGATCGCGCCTGATATCGGCGGCGGCTTCGGCAACAAGGTGGGCGCTTATCCGGGCTACATCTGCTCGATCGTGGCCTCCATCGTCACGGGCGTTCCCGTGAAATGGGTCGAAGACCGGATGGAGAACCTCTCCACGACGTCCTTTGCCCGCGACTACCACATGACCACGGAGATCGCCGCAAAGAGCGATGGCACCGTGACCGGTCTGAAAGTGCACGTGCTCGCCGACCACGGCGGTTTCGATGCTTGTGCCGACCCATCCAAATGGCCGGCAGGCTTCTTCAACATCGTCACCGGGTCCTACGACTTCCCGGCCGCGCACCTGTCGGTGGACGGTGTCTACACCAACAAGGCCCCCGGCGGAGTGGCCTACCGCTGCTCGTTCCGGGTGACGGAAGCCGCCTACTGCATCGAGCGGGCGATGGACATTCTTGCGCAGAAACTGGACATGGATCCGGCCGATCTGCGCATGAAGAACTTCGTCAAGGCAGATCAGTTCCCGTATCAGTCGGCGCTCGGCTGGGAATATGACAGCGGCGACTATCACACCGCCATGCAGAAGGCGATGGACACCATCGGCTATCGTGAACTGCGCGCGGAACAGAAAGCCAAGCAGGAAGCCTTCAAGCGCGGAGAAACACGCGAGGTCATGGGCATCGGCGTGTCGTTCTTCACCGAGATCGTCGGCGCAGGCCCGTCCAAGAACTGCGACATTCTCGGTGTCGCCATGTTCGACAGTGCGGAGATCCGGGTGCACCCGACCGGGTCGGTGATCTCGCGCATGGGCACGAAGTCCCAGGGCCAGGGTCACGAAACCACCTGGGCCCAGATCATCGCAACGGAAATCGGCATCCCGGCCGCGGATATCATGGTAGAGGAAGGCAACACCGACACGGCGCCCTACGGTCTTGGCACCTACGGCTCCCGCTCGACGCCTGTCGCCGGTGCCGCCATTGCGCTTGCCGCCCGCAAGATCCGCAACAAGGCACAGATGATCGCAGCGCACATGCTGGAAGTGTCCGAATATGACCTTGAGTGGGACATTGACGGGTTCCAGGTGAAGGGTAATCCGGAAGCGCGCAAGTCGATGAAGGAAATCGCCTGGGCGGCCTATCATGCACCGCCGCCCAACATGGAACCGGGCCTGGAGGCGGTCAGCTACTATGACCCGCCCAACATGACCTATCCGTTCGGGGCCTATTTCTGTGTCATGGATATCGACGTCGATACCGGCGTCGCCACGACACGCCGCTTCTATGCGCTGGACGACTGCGGCACGCGGATCAATCCGATGATCATCGAGGGCCAGGTCCATGGCGGCCTGACGGAAGCCTTCGCCATCGCGATGGGTCAGGAGATCCGGTACGACGAGATGGGCAACGTGCTCGGAGCGTCCTTCATGGACTTCTTCATCCCGACCGCCGTCGAGACACCGCACTGGGAGACCGACCACACGGTGACACCGAGCCCGCATCATCCGATCGGCGCGAAGGGTGTCGGCGAAAGTCCGAATGTCGGCGGTGTTCCGGCGTTCTCGAACGCGGTCAATGATGCATTTCAGTTCCTCGGCAGCACCCACATCCAGATGCCCCACGATGCGTGGCGGATCTGGCAGGCTGCCAAGGATCTCGGCGCACACGGCTGAGACCACCAAAAAGCCGCGGGCACAGCCCGCGGCTTAAATCTGGATTCCGGATCTGTGCGCCGCTCTCGCTGCTCTTGTCCGGAATGACGGCGTACGGGTTTTCACCCGTCATCCCGGACAAGCACGGCGCAGCCGTGTCGCAGATCCGGGATCCAGCAAATCAGTGCGGGTGATGCCCGCGCATCACCGAACTCACGTGTTGCGGACAGGATGACCAAGACAAGGGAACAATTGGCGAAAGCGCTCTCAGAAACCGGCTACGTCGCGGATGACGGGCTGGCGACGGCGTTGCTTTTGACGGACATGCTGAACCGGCCGCTTCTTCTGGAAGGCGAAGCGGGTGTGGGCAAGACGGAGGTCGCCAAGGCCCTTTCGCGGCTGGAGGACACCGACCTCATCCGCCTGCAGTGCTATGAAGGTCTCGACCGTTCCGACGCGATTTACGAATGGAACTACCAGCGGCAACTTCTCGCCATCAAGGCGCGCGAAGGGACCGGTGCGGCGGCAGAGCAGGTGGAAGAAGCCGTCTTTTCCGAAAAGTACCTGCTGGAACGACCGCTCCTTGCCGCCATCCGCCAGGAAAAGCCACCGGTTCTCCTGATCGACGAGGTCGACAGGGCGGACGAGGAGTTCGAAGCGTTTCTGCTGGAGATCCTTTCGGACTACCAGGTCTCCATCCCGGAACTGGGAACCGTAGAGGCGACCAGCATTCCGCGCGTCGTCCTGACATCGAACGGTACGCGGGAACTCTCCGACGCACTGCGCCGGCGCTGTCTCTATCACTATGTCGACTACCCGACCCCGGACCGCGAAGCGCGCATTCTGCTTGCACGCATCGACGGCCTCGACGCGGCGCTCGCGCTGCAGATCGCGGAACTGATGGGAAAACTGCGCAAGGAAGACCTGACGAAGGTCCCGGGCGTTGCGGAAACAATTGACTGGGCAGCCGCCCTGCTCGGATTGGGAACCAAAAACCTCCATGAAAGCCGGGAACTCGTTTTCGAGACGCTCGCCTGCGTCCTGAAAACCCGCGAGGACCAGTCTCGCGTCACACAGGAAGTCACGGACCGCCTGCTGGGCAAAGTGGCATAGTGCAATGACTGCGACGCTGACCTTGTCGAGTGAAGAGATTGGAGCGGCCCTTCGGCAACGCCTTGCCGGGTTCGTGCGCTCACTCAGGGACAGCGGCTTCAGGGTCGGCCTCGCAGAAACACGGGATGCGCTGTTGCTCCTGCAGAGCCCGGCGGTGCGCAAGGCGCACATGCTCAAGCGCGCTTTCCGGTCCCTCTTTTGCGGCAGGCTGTCGGACTGGAAGGTGTTTGACGAGCTTTTCGATGCCTACTGGACCGGGAAAGGCGTCAAGTCAGGCGTGAAGGTCTCGGGCACCAGCACGAAAAAGAGCATGAAGACGATCCGGGAACTGATGGATGCCCAGGGCACGCGTCAGGATACGATCGCCGGTGACGTCGAACGGCAGCCGGGCGAGGAAGACGAAGACACGGACGACAGCCCGTCCGGACGGCGGGAAGGTGCGAGCATTGCTGACAATCTCGGCCAGGTCGATTTCCGCAAGATGCAGGATCCGGAAGCAACAGCAAAGGCACATGAGCTGGCGGAACGTCTCGCCCGATCGATGCGCGTTCGTCTCACGCGCCGCGACAAGCAGAAGCGCAAGGGACCACGCCTCGATCTTCGCAAGACGATCCGGCACTCGATCGCTCATGGCGGCACGCCAATCGAGCTGATCCGCAAGGGTCCGCGCCAGAGGCAATTGCGGCTGGTAATCCTGCTGGACGCCTCCGGCTCGATGAACAATTATACGGCCGTGTTCACCCGCTTCGTGCATGGCATGCTGGACAATTTCCGCGAAGCCGAAGCCTTTCTGTTCCACACCCGCCTGGTGCATGTTTCCTCCGCGCTTTCCGAGCGCGACGCGGCGCGGGCGCTCGACCGCATGGGCCTGATGGCCCAGGGCGTCGGCGGCGGCACCAAGATCGGTGAAGCGCTCGCGGAATTCAATCGCTGGCACGCGGCCCGGGTCATCCATTCACGCACCTGCGTGCTGATCCTGTCCGACGGCTACGACACCGGAGCACCGGACGCCCTGGGCGAGGAAATGGCGAAGCTGAGACGGCGCTGCAAACGCATTGTCTGGCTCAATCCGTTGATCGGCTGGCAGGGGTATGAACCGACGGCTGGGGGCATGCAGGCCGCCCTGCCGCATATCGATCTGTTCGCGCCCGCGCACAATCTCGACAGTCTCGCAGCACTCGAGCCCTATCTGGCGAAGTTGTGATCCCATGGGAGATGAAGACATGAAACACGCATCCATCCCGGGCCCGCACGAGGGCGCGGCTCCCGAGCTGACCAATGATCTCCAGCCGCTGATGAGCCGCCTGCAGGACGCCAGCGAACCCTTTGCGCTGGCGACCGTCGTCAGAACGATATCGGTGACGGCCGCGAAAGCAGGCGCAAAGGCCGTGATCGCCAGGGACGGCAGCATTGCCGGTGGCTGGATCGGCGGCGGCTGCGCCCGTGCCGCCGTCGTCAAGGCGGCCAGGGCGTCACTGGAAGACGGCGAAACGAGGTTGATCTCACTCCAGCCGGAAGACCTGCTGTCGGATCTCGGCGTGGAAGCCGGTGAGGAGCGCGAAGGCGTCCAGTTCGCGAAAAACATGTGCCCCAGCCAGGGCACCATGGATATCTTCGTGGAACCGGTCCTGCCGCGGCCATGCCTTGTCATCTGCGGTGCGAGCCCGGTCGCCTTCGCGCTTGCCAGGCAGGCACCGACCATCGGCTTCGATGTAACCGTCTGCGCGCCGGCGGAAGACCACGCGTCGTTCCCCGGTGCCAATCGGCGGATCGAGGGTCTGGGTCCGGATGCAATCGGAAACGCGGACACCTATGTCATCGTCTCCACCCAGGGGCGCGGTGACCTTGCGGCGCTGGAAGGCGCCCTGTCCGTGCCCGTCCGCCACGTGGGCTTTGTCGGCAGCCGCCGCAAGATCAGTGCTCTGAAGGAAAAGCTGCGGGAAAAGGGCTTCGGCGACCCGGAGCTGGAGCGGATCGAGGGGCCTGCCGGGCTCGATCTCGGTGCGATCACGCCCGAAGAAATCGCCCTGTCGATTCTCGCGGAACTGCTCGTGATCCGGCGCAGAGGCCAGCGCCAGACCAATATTCAATATATCTGACATCTCAATCGGAGTACCCCACATGCAAATGAACGACAGCCAACGGATCGAAGCCCCGATACAGAAAGTCTGGGAGGCCCTGAACGATCCGGACGTGCTGAAAGCGTCGATCCCCGGCTGCGAGGAGTTGACCAAGCACTCCGACACCGAGATGGAGGCAAAGGTCAAACTCAAGGTCGGTCCCGTGAAGGCGACCTTCGGCGGCAAGGTCACGCTGAACGACCTCGACCCGCCCAACGGCTACACGATCGAGGGCGAGGGCTCCGGCGGCGTCGCGGGCTTCGCCCGAGGGGGCGCCAAGGTCCGGCTCGAGGAAGACGGACCGGACGCGACCATCCTGCACTACGACGTCGATGCCAAGGTCGGCGGCAAGCTTGCCCAGCTCGGTGCGCGGCTGATCGATTCAACCGCAAAGCGGCTGGCCGGCGAGTTCTTCACAGCCTTCGCCGAACAGGTTGCGCCGAGCGCGCCCCAGGAAGAGGCTGCTGCGGAAGACGGCGCGGCAGAGGCCCCCGACCAGAAAAAGGGATGGCTCGGCGGCTTATTCGGCGGCAAGAAAACGGAAGCGCCGGCGGAAGAAACCGCTACCTGATCTTCACGGCGCCCGGGCTCACATTGGCCGGGGTGCCGCGTGTCCGAGGGAGGAACACATGCAAAACCCGCAATCCAGAAGCACCGCCGCCCTGCGTGAGATCCGGCAGGATCCGTCGCTCATGCTCGCGCTGGCAACCGGAACGCTCCTGACCGCGTTTCTTTTGACCGTTCACGCGTGCTGCATCGGTCTCGCAGCACCCGATCATCTGGCCGCCCTGCTGCAGATCTGCTCACCCCTGGGGTGAGAGTCCCTGACAACTGCGCACATCGTCCGGTCAAAACACGGAAATTTCCGGGATTTGTCATCCCGGTTTGACGCGCGAGCGGCAAGACCGGGACGACAAATCGGGGGAACAATTCCGTATCCCGATTTGGCGCCGCACGGAACTATGTTGCTTTCTCAACGACATAAGTTCGACAGTACTTTCCAAACCGGACAGCAGTGGATCAAGTCTGGCAATGACATGCGATGGGTAGATGTCCGGCTCGAACTCAAACCGATCCGAAAACGGATGATGTCATCCAAACTCCGACCAAAACCTACCCATCACATTGCGTCTCACTCCTTGATCAGGTCGGGGCCTTGATCTTGCGCAGGTAGGGCAGGACCGCGTCGAAATCACCGAACTTCGCCCGGGCGTCGTCATCGTTGACACTCGGCGGGATGATGACGTCTTCGCCGACATTCCAGTTCGCCGGTGTTGCAACGCCTTTTGACGACATCTGCAGCGCGTCGAGCGCGCGGATGACCTCGGCAAAGTTCCGGCCGACCGTCATCGGATAGGTCATGGACAGTTTCAGCTGCTTGTCCGGTCCGATGATGAAGACCGAACGGACGGTTGCGCTGTGCGCAGGTGTCCGGCCATCGGGAAGATAGGCCTCTGCCGGCAGCATGTCGAAGAGCTTGGACACCTGCAACTCATCATCGGCGATGATCGGGAAACCGGGCGTCGCGCCCGAAACCTTCTCGATATCGAGTTTCCACTTGCGATGGTCTTCCGCGTTGTCGACCGAAACGCCAATGACCTTCGTGCCGCGTTTTTCCCATTCGTCCTTCAGTTGCCCGACAACGCCGAACTCGGTCGTGCACACGGGTGTGAAGTCCTTCGGATGGCTGAACAGGATTGCCCAGCTGTCTCCGATCCAGTCGTGAAAACTGATCCGGCCCTGATCGGTCTCGGCCGTGAAATCCGGCACGGTGTCATTGATGCGAAGCGACATGGAAAGAATCCTTTCGGGTATTTGCGAAAGCGGCAGACAGCCTCCCGCTGAATGCGATGCTTTACCTTGGGTCAGGACGCATTGATTTGGTTGAATTGGCGCAGCAAACGGCGATGAGCTGCAAGGAAAAACGCGACAAGCGGGCTTTCTGCCCGGTCGAGCGGTTTGACGGTGCGGATCGAAGCCGTTTTTGCGTCCTGCAGGGATAGGGTGAATTTGCCCGGCAACGTCGTTGCAAATCTTTGGAAACAAGACGGTTTCCTGCAGCTTTGCGCCTCGTATCCGAACAAATTCATCCCTACCAATTCATCCAAATCGATGGGTCCTGACCCTAAGTCTTCCGCGCCCGATGAGCAATGGCCTCACCGATGATTATCTCTTGCCGGACGCGTCAGATCCGTGACCGAGTTTACCACTCCGCTGAAAAATGGAAATGTTTCCCGGATCTCGCCAGGAGACGGTGCTATGCGCCCCACGTGTCACTCAGCTTGTAGCCTTCCGGCCAGGGATCATCCGGGTCGAGCATGTGCTGATGGATACCGGTGATCCAGCCGCGCCCGCTGATCTGTGGAATGATGCCGGGCACGCCTCCGATGGTCGCGGTATCCAGGATCTTGCCGGTGAAGGTTGATCCGATGATCGAAAGCGCTTCAAACTCCTGTCCGGCATTCATCTGTCCCCTGGCCGCCATCAGCGCCATGCGAGCGGAAACCGCCGTGCCGCAAGGCGACCGGTCGACCTTGCCCGGCTGGATCGCGATCGCGGAACGTCCGCTATAGCCCTTCGCGGTCTCGGTCAGGGGACCGCAGAACGCGCAGAAGGAGATGTGGTTCCAGTCCGGATTCTCGGGATGCGCAAACCCGAGCTGTTCGTTCGCCGCATTGGTGATCCGCACGCCGAGCCTTGCTATGTCCGCCGCTTCGCTTTCATTCATCGCGAAGCCAAGGCTTGCTGCGTCTACGACCACGAAACTGTCGCCGCCGAAAGCAGTGTCGACGGTCAGGTTGCCCAGACCCTCAACTTCAAGCGCGGCGTCCATCTTGTCCGCAAAGCTGGCGACATTCCGGACGTGGATCTTTTCCGCCTTGCCTTTCCTGCAATCGGCCGACAGGCGCACCAGCCCGCCCGGCGCTTCCAGAACCAGCTCAGTGACAGGTTCCGTCATCGGAAGAATGCCGCTATCCAGAAGCACGGTGGCAACGCAAATGGAGTTGGACCCGGACATCGGCGGCGTGTCCTCCGGCTCCATGATGATGAAGGCCGCATCGGCGTCCGGATGTTTCGGCGGCACAAGCAGATTGACATGCCGGAACACGCCGCCGCGCGGTTCGTTCAGCACAAAATTCCGCAAGGTTTCGTCATTGGCGATGAAGCTGCGCTGATCCCAAAGCGAGTCGCCCGGGGGCGGTGCGACCCCGCCGACGATCACATCGCCGACTTCGCCTTCCGCATGGCACGAAATCACATGAATGGTCTTGCTGCTGCGCATGATGGAACCTCTATGAATGTCGGGCGACGGATTCGCCGAGCGCGTCGAAAATCGGAGTGATGCCAAGTCCGGGACGATCCGCTGCCGTCATCCGGCCGTTGACACGCTTCGGCGCGCCTTCCGCGATGTCCACGGTTCCATAGCTGTTGAAATCAGTCGCAGAAAACGTGAAGTCCGCTGGTGTCGACCTTGCAAGATGCGCTATGGCCGCCGTGGTGATGTCCCCACCCCAGGTGTCTTCGATCGTCATCGGTATTCCGTTCGCGACACACAGATCCCGCATCAGCTTTGCCCTTGTGAGCCCGCCCACCTTGGAAATCTTCAGGTTGATGCAGTCCATGGCGTCTTCCGCCAGACTGCGCACAAGGATGTTCGGACCGTCGATCACCTCATCGAGCACAAAGGGAAGACCCGTGCGCCTGCGGATCGACAGGCATTCCTCGTAGGTCATGCAGGGTTGTTCAATGTAAACGTCGAGCGAAGAAACCGCGCCAACCACGCGGGCCGCCTCGTGGCGCGTCCAGCCGGTGTTGGCATCGGCGACGAGCAGATCCGAAGGCCTGAGCACGGCGCGCGTCGCCTGAATGCGCTGAATATCCTCATTGGCATCGCCGCCGACCTTCAGCTGGAACTTGGTGTAACCTTCGGCGGCATAGCCTTCGATCTTCCGCGCCATGACGTCCGGTGCTTCCTGACTGATCGCGCGGTAGAGCACGACATCGTCCTGCGCGGCGCCGCCGAGCAACGTGTAAACGGGCTGGTTCGTTGCCTTCCCGAGGAGATCCCAACAGGCAATGTCGATCGGCGCCTTGGCATAAGGGTGCCCACGCAGCGCGGCATCCATGGTGCGGTTGATCGCGCCAATATTGAGAGGGTCCTGTCCCAGGAGGTGCGGCGCAAGCTCCTCCAGACCCGCCCTTACTCCGCGCGCGAAACTGGGCAGATAGGCCGATCCGAGGGGGCAGCATTCCGCATAGCCCTTCAGGCCCTCATCCGTCACGATCTCAACAACCGTGCTGTCGAATACGTCTACAAAGTTCCCGTTCGACCAGCTGTAGCGCCCCTCCTTCAGAGGCAAATCGACCTGGAAGACATTGATCGCAGAGATTTTCATCAGGCTCTCCTTCAGAAGCGGCGCACAGAAAACGGTTTCAGGTCGATCGGTGGCGCTGTGTCATTAACAAGATGCGTCACCAGTTCGGCCGTCCCGGCTGACTGCGTCAAGCCCAGATGGCCATGTCCGAACGCATAGATCACACGGCGGTCCTGCGGCGATCGGTCGATGACGGGAAGACTGTCCGGCAGGGACGGACGATACCCCATCCATTGATGCCCGTCCCTGCTAGAGAGATCAGGAAGAAACTGCCTGGCCTTTTTCAGAAGCGTCCCGGCGCGACGGTAATCCGGCGGCAAGGACAAGCCGCCAAGTTCGACAGCACCGCCCACCCGGATGCTGTCACCTATTCTTGTCACCACGAAGCCATGCCCCGGGAATGTCAGATGGGTTTTCATATCGAAGCCCCCTGCCTGAAGCGTCGTGTTGTAGCCGCGCTCGGTTTCCAGCGGGATACGGTCTCCGATCCTCCCGGCAACGTGGTGTGACCATGCACCCGCGCAAATGATGACCTGACCGGCACGCCACTCCCCGCCAGGGCCGGACAGTGCGACGGCCGTATCTTCCAGGGTGACTGATCGCACCTCACCGGTCCGAACGCATCCGCCCCGCGCAACAAAAGCGTCGGTCAGATGCCTGAGCCAAAGCGCAGGATCAACGGAATTCATCCAGCCCGGCGTGAACCCGGCATGGGTGAACCGCGTATCCAGTCCCGGCTGAAACGCGGCAATCGCGTCCGGCGTTTCCAGAAGTTCGAAGTCGATGCCGTGCGCCCGGCGCAGATCCCAGGATGGAAGACTCGCGCGGTACTCCCCCTCGCCTTCATAAAGCTGCAGCTGACCTTCACGGCGAACGAGGTGTTCGCCGGCCGTCTCCCGGACCAGGTCCTCCAGCGCGCCGTGCGCCGTTGCCATCAGATCCGCCTGAGCCTTCACGGAAGCGCGGTAGCGGTCTGGACGGCTCGCGCGCCAGAAACGGAGCAGCCAGGGTGCAATCTGCATTGCGTAGCGAGGCGGGATGGACAAGGGGCCGAGCGGGTCCAGCAACCATTTCGGAGCCTTGCGCATGATCCCTGGCGTGGCCAGTGGCTCGATATCGGTGAAGGCGAACGCGCCGGCATTCATCTCCGACGCTCGCGGCTTTCTGTCATTGCGGTCAAGCACCAGAACCGAGCATCCGCTCGATTGCAGGCGGAGCGCAGCCGTGATGCCGACGATGCCGGCCCCGACGACAATGATGTCCTGCCTGTCTTTGCTCATCAGGGTTTCCCCGGTCTCCGGCCAGACTTCGCGTCAGCGCCTAAAAGCGTATGCCCGTACGATAGGGGTCAGCGGGATCGAATCTGAGGGTCGCATCCGAGGTGACAAACGCCTCTCCCGTGATCGTCGGGACAACAGCGGATCCGCTGCCCATTCGGTAACTGATCCTGTAGGTGCTGCCAATGACGCTTTCCTGAATCCACTCCTGACCGGGTGCGAGCAGACCGTCTTCGGCAAGACAGGCGAGCTTGGCCGAACACCCGGTCCCGCAGGGCGACCGGTCATAGGCACCGCCCGGGCACAGGACGAAGTTCCGGCTGTCGGCTTGCGGGCTGACAGGAGGGCCAAAAAGCTCGACATGGTCGATCCAGGCGGCGTCCCGTCCGGTGATCCCGTTGTCCTCGAGGACCTTGCGGATGTTCAGAGTCAGATCGGTGAGCGGCCGGATGTTCTGCGGGACGAGGTCAATCGGGCTTTCCTTGACAAGGAAAAACCAGTTGCCGCCCCAGGCGACATCGCCGGTGACGGCTCCATAGCCCTCGATCTCAACGGTGACATCCTTCAGGTGACGGTAGCTTTCAACATTGGTGACAGACACCGTGCTGGCATCGTGGAGCCGGATTTCCACCACACCGACCGGCGTTTCAAGCTTGTGACGGCCCGGGCTGATCCGCTCCAGATAGGCGAGCGTCGCGCCCAGCCCGATCGAGGCGTGGCCGCACATGCCGAGGTTCTGCAGATTGTTGAAAAAGATGACCGACGCGGCGCAGTCGTCCCGGGACGGGGGCAGCAGAAGCGCGCCGATGATGGCATCGTGACCGCGCGGTTCAAGAACCACGGATGCGCAGAAATCAAGGTGATCCGTCTCCAGGCGCGCGGCGCGTTCCTTCAACGATCCCGCTCCGAGATCGGGTGCGCCTTCGATCACCACCCGGGTCGGTTCGCCGGCCGTATGGCTGTCGATCACGCGCATTCGGCTATCACTCCGCCCTGCCGGGACCAGTCGGCATACCAGGCCCTGAAGAGCGCATATTGCGTCTCGACATAATTGCGCTGCGCGTCGGTCAGCGCGTCCGTCTCGTTGAAATGCAGACGGTAAGCGTCTTCGCCGTTCAAAACCATCAGGTGCTTGTAATAGAGAACCAGGTCCGGACCCTCGTCAAAACTGGAGAGAACTGCCATGGCGTCTTCCAGTTCCCGCGCGCGCTGGCGCGCCTCGACATGGCCCTCGGCGGCTTTTTCGCACAGGCGGACCAGATGCAGCACTTCTTTCGGGATCGCATTGCCGATGCCGGTGATCGCACCGGTCGCCCCGCAATTGACATAGCCGTGCAGGACGGCCGTATCCACGCCGACCATCAGCGTAACGTCGTCGTCCTTCGAGGTGATGTTCTCTGCTGCGTAGCGCAGGTCCGCCTTGCCGCCGAATTCCTTGAAGCCGACGAGGTTCGGGAACGCCTTGCGAAGCTCGAAGAAGAGGTCGGCGCGTGTCGCAAAGCCGTAGTAGGGGCTGTTATAGATCACGGCCGGCAGCGAGCTGGCAGCGGAGAGGATCGCGCTGAAGTGGCTGCGCTGCGCGGCTGCCGAACTGCCGCGCGACAGAACGCGAGGGATCACCATCAGGCCGTGCGCACCAACTTCCGCGCCATGCCGGGCATGCGCGACGGCGGAGGCCGTGTTGATCGCGCCCGTGCCGACGACCACGGGCACGCCCGCCTTCACGAGCCGCCCGACGCCTTCCATGCGCTGCGCTTCGGTGAGAAGGGGCCAGTCACCCATTGATCCGCAATAAACGACCGCGGACATGCCGGCGGCGATCAATTCCTGTCCCTTGGCAACAAGCGCGTCATAATCCGGCGTGCGATCGGGCAGGCAAGGGGTCATGAGGGCCGGCATCAATCCGGAAAAGACGTTCGAGGGCATCGATCACTCCTAGCTGCAAATCTTCCGCATTCCATCGGCATCCACCCAGTGGATGCACATCATCGCAATGTAAAAGCCCTTCCTGCGTCAACCGGCGCAGGCTTTGTCCAGACGCTGTCGCTCACGCGCTGTCCGCTGGAAAAGACGGGCGTGAGGGATTGATAAATCAGATTGGATCCAATATTCAATATAAAATATTCAAAAAAGATCGCCTCCAAACGTCAGACCGGCGACGCCAGTTAAGGAAACGGATCTTGAAGCTGACATCGATGGATATCTCCGAAACGGCCTCGGCGTCATCGATCGTGTTCGAGGCGCTGCGCAAGGCCATCATCCAAGGCCAGTTGGAAGAAGGCGAACCGCTCCGCCAGGACGAGATTGCGAAACTCTTCAACACGAGCCGCATTCCGGTGCGCGAGGCCATTTCCCGGCTGGAAGAACAGGGACTCGTCCGGACCCGGCGCTACAAGGGCGCGGTCGTCACGGAGCTTTCGCCCCGGGAAACGGAGGAGATCTTCAATCTCAGAGCCCTGCTGGAACCGGAGATCATCCGCAACGCGGTACCGCAAATGACCGCGGCAGTGCTTGCGAGCGCCCGTGAAAAATGCGCCGCGTTTTCGGCCTCAACAGACCCGATGGAATGGGGTGATCTCAACAGGGACTTTCATGAAACGCTCTACGGTGCAAGCGACCTGGCCTTTTTCAAGGAAGTCGCGCGCAACGCGATCGACAGGGTCGAACGACAGATCCGCGCCCAACTGGTCATGTCGAATGGCATGGAGCGCGCCGGGCGGGAGCATGACGAGATCATCGACGCCTGCGAAGCCGCGGATGCCGATCGCGCGGCCGATCTGACCCGCCTCCACATTGAAGGCGCCAAGGCTTCGCTTCTGAAACACCTGACCAAAGCCTGAGGGTCAAACTCCGTTGGCGGCTTGACTGAGGCGCGTTCATTCGATTATATAGCCAAATGGCTATACATTGTCAGAATACGATGGATCGCGCGTTTCACGCGCTCGGAGACGGCACGCGGCGCCAGATCATTTCCATGCTCGCCAGAGACGGTGCGCAATCCGCCAATCAGTTGCGCGCGCCCTTCAACGTTGCCCAACCGACGATCTCCAAGCATCTGAAGGTGCTCGAAACGGCCGGTCTCGTTCGCCGCGAAGTCACCGGACGGGTGCATCTGTTCCATCTGGAAACCGCTCCGCTGCAGCAAGCAGAAGACTGGATCGCCAGCCATCGCAGTTTCTGGGAAGGCACACTTCGCCGCCTCGACCGGTTCGTCAGCACGACGGACAGCAAGGGTGGTCAAACATGACTGAAACAGCAGTTCCGTTGATCGTCCGCAGAACCATATACGCGCCGCGCGCGACGCTGTTCAACGCTTTCGGCGACGCGCAGACGCTGACGCAATGGTTCACACCCGACCCGGGCATCACCGTGGAAGCGCTGCAATACGCCTTTGAACAAGGTGGGCACTTTCGCTTGCGCTACCTGATGCCCGATGGCCGGACACCCTGTGTTGCTGGTGTTTTCCGGGAAATCGAACCGTCCCGGTTCATCAGCATGTCCTGGGAATGGCAGGCACCCGATCCACTTGAGAATGTTCCCATGACGGTGAGTTTCCGGTTCCTGGATGTTCCCGGCGGCACGGAGGTCGTCGTCGTGCACGAGGGCATTCCGTCCGACCAGGCCTGCACCATTCACGCCGACGGCTGGGAAGCCACGCTGCAGATCCTTGAAAGCTATCTTACCCGGGAGCCCCGATCATGAGAGACCTTGCCGCCTTGACCTTCGTCACGCTGGACGGCGTGATGCAGGCTCCCAGCATGCCGGAAGAGGACCGCAGCGGCGGCTTCGGACAGGGAGGATGGGCCGCCCCGTACTGGGAGGGTGTCATGGAGCAGGTGCAGACGGTGGCGATGGCCGAACCTTACGACATGCTGTTCGGCCGCAAGACCTTCGATCTTTTCGCCGGACATTGGCCGGACGTCGAAGCCAACCCGGTCGCGGACATGATGAACGCTGCCCGCAAACATGTCGTGACCTCTTCGAAAGCCCCGCTCGCCTGGACCAACGCAGAGCCGGTATCGGGAGAGATCGAAACAGAGATATCAAGGCTGAAGACGCGCGAAGGTCCGCTGCTGCAGATTCACGGAAGCTGGCAGTTGCTCCAGTTCCTGATCAGCCGGAACCTTGTCGACGAATTCCGGCTCTGGACGTTTCCAGTCGTTGCGGGCGCGGGCAAACGCCTGTTTGAGCCCGGAACGGTTCGGCAGGACCTGAGACTCATCAGATCGGCCACCTGCTCCAACGGCGCGATCATGAGCATTTACAGGCTCAGCTGAAATGCGACCGCCAGTGTTCGCAGCGCTCCACGTCGCGCGCCTCGTAGAGCTTCAACGCCTCCCGGGCGGTCATGTTGAAAGCTGCCTCGCTCTCGTCGCCAAGCGCGGTCAGGCGCATCGTGTACCAGGCCGTCACCGCACCCTCAGGCGGCGCGTCAAAGACCGGGAAGGCCGGATCTTCGCCTGTCCCGTTCAGCCAGTTATTCGGTAGCCCGGGTTCCAGCACCAGGGCGCGCGCCAGACCGACCGCGTCGGCAACGCCGGTTTCAATCACCGCCACTGCCTCGGCCCTGGTCTTGATGCCGCCCGTCAGCATGACCGGAATGTCTGTAACCGATTTGGCCCGCCGCGCGAAATCCGCGAAATAGGGCCCGCCTGCCGCGACACCGTCGGAGCTTGCGGGTGCGCCGGGGAAATAGGTGCCGCCGCTGACATCCACGAGATCCACAGATGTCCGGTCCAGCAGACGCACCGCTTCGAGCGCCTCTTCCTCGGTGAGGCCCCCTTCGAGTTTGTCGGTGGAATTGATCTTGATGCCGACCGGAAAACCCGGGCCGGACGCCTTCCTTACCGCATCGATGACCTCGCCGATCACACGGAACCGGTTTTCGACCGATCCGCCATAGGCATCAGTCCGCCGGTTGAACAGCGGTGACAGGAACTGGCTGAAAAGGAAGCCGTGACCCGCGTGGATCTGAACGCCGCCAAAGCCGGCCCGGCGCGCGATCGATGCGGCCTCGGCGTAGATTTCAGGGAGGGTTCGGATGTCCTCCAGCGTCATGCCCTGGCACCTCAACCCCGCCACATCCAGAGGCGATGGCCCCCTGGGACTGCTGATGGGCGCGTGTGCCAGCGCGCCCGCGTGCCCGAGCTGCGGCCAGATCTGCGCGCCATGGACCGATCCCCGCTCTGCAAGACGCTGCAATCCAGCGATGTCTCTCAAGGGACCAAGCACGAGATTGCCAGGTTTTTCGGGGAAAGACGGGTTCGTCTGCACCTCGCCGATCAGCGACAGGGCGGCCCCGCCTTCGGCCCAGCGTTCGTAGAGCCGGATCTGCCTGCCCGTCGGATTACCGCGGCCGTCGCCTAGCGAGTCGGACATCGCAGCCTTGACCAGGCGGTTTTTCAGCTCAATTCCGCAGGGCAGACGCAAAGGCCGTCCGAGACCGCTTTCGGCTTTTCCGTTCGTCTTCATTGTCACCATCTTTTCATCGAAATATTTCGATATACCTTGATTTTAATCCCCGTTCTGGTCGCCCCTGAAGGCCTCAGGCTTTTGACAACTCGTCCTGAACCGCCTTCAGAAAGACCTGAATATTCGCCTCGTTGCGCCGGTAGAACGTCCACTGGCCATGCCTTTCGGCCGTGACGAACCCGGCCTTTCTCAGTAGCCCCATGTAGTTGGAAACGGTCGACTGCGAGAGCCCGGCCTTTTCCTGGATATAGCCGACACACACACCGTCAAGGTCTGCGTGTTCGGGCAGCGCTGGCGGGAAGTTCGACCGGTCCTTGAGCCACTCGAGGATCCTGCGTCTGATCGGGTTGTTCAGGGCTGCAATCGCATTTTCAACGTCCATAAATCGAAATATCTCGATATTTATCTGCTTGTCAAGTCTCGCCGCTCCCGTGGCCCCCGGTCCCGGCGTTTCAGCGTGGAAGAGAAGATCAAAAGAGGTCTCGGACCGGCAAGAAAATAATCATTTCCTTGAAAAACGACTGTGTTCATGTCGAACTATTCTTTCAGGATGGTCTTCGCTGGCCCTGGATACACGCCAACAGGGTCTCAGACCGGGCCCCACACGACCGAGGGGGCGCATGCAGACCCAAAGCATCAGCACACGCTTCAATCTGACGCTCGCACTCATCGTTGCGCTCATCATGCTGTTTTTTGCAGGTGCGGCTGTTCATTTTACCGGTCAGCGAAACTCCGAAGCGCTGGACGAAAAGCTCGACAACTACATCAGCATTTCACGGGTTGGGCTCGAGGCCCCCTTGTGGAATTTCGACTATCCGATCGTGGAAGGGTACCTGGAGAGCCTGATTCTCGACAAGTCCATCGCTTTCGCCAGTGTGACGTCAACAGACGGGACCGAAATCATTCGCGAAAAGGCGAATGGTGGCGGCATTGAATACAACTCCGTATCCGAGGGCCGGGACTATTCGGTTCGCGAGGGAACAATCGTCCACGAGGGCAACGAGATCGGCGTTATCCGCCTGGTTGCGAGCCGTGAAGCGTTGCGCGAAGAAATTCTCACCAACACGATTGCCATCGGTGTCGTCACGCTCATCGTCCTGTCGACGATCACGCTGGCATCCGTATTGATTTCACGCCGTTACATCGTAAGACCTCTGGCCGATCTTCAAAAGTCCGCAAGTGCGATTGGCGCTGGAAATCTGGATACGAGCATCAGCCTGTCCGCAAAGGATGAAATCGGCCAGCTTGCCGGGTCCTTTTCACTCATGCGTCAATCAATCAGGCAGTTGGTAGAGGAGCTGCGGCACGCCAACGAGACCCTGGAGGCGCGTGTTGTCGAGCGCACCCGCGAAGTGACGGCGGCACGGCAGAAACTCGTCGATGCGATCGGCAGTACGTCGGAAGGCTTTGCCTTTTTCAACGCTGACGACACCCTCATCCTGCACAACGAGCAATATCTGAAACTGCTTTACGGAGAAGCCAAGGTCGAAATCAAGCCCGGCATGTCATTCGAGGAGATCCTCCGTCTCGGGATCAAGGATGAGCTTATCGACGTCGAGACCGGAGATCCGGAAGACTTCATCAAGAGACGCTTGGAACAGCATCGAAATCCGACCTCGTCGATCCTTCAGAAGCGCGGCAAGGGCAAGTGGATACAGATCAGCGAGACCAAGACCAGCGACGGCGGCACGGTCGCGGTTTTCAGTGACGTTTCGGAGCTCAAACTGAGGGAAACCGAACTGACCGAAAAAACCGTGATGCTCGAAAACCTGTCGAGCCAGCTCGCGAAATATCTGTCGCCGCAAATTTATGCTTCGATCTTTGAAGGAACCAACGAAGTCAAACTGGCTGCCAACCGGAAAAAGCTCACCGTGTTCTTCTCCGATATCGAAGGTTTCACGGAAACGGCAGAGCGCATGGAGTCGGAGGAACTGACGGGCCTCCTGAACAACTATCTCACGGAAATGTCCAAGATCGCGATCGAACATGGTGCAACGATCGACAAGTATGTCGGTGACGCCATCGTGATTTTCTTCGGCGACCCGGAAAGCAGGGGGATCAGGGAAGACGCACTTGCCTGTGCGCGCATGGCCATTGCCATGTCCGAACGGATGACGGAATTGCAGGACCAGTGGAAGAAGGCGGGTATCCTTGAACCACTCAGATGCAGGATCGGCATTCACACCGACTATTGCACCGTCGGAAATTTCGGCAGTGAGAGCCGTATGGATTACACGATCATTGGCCGGGGCGTGAATACAGCTTCAAGACTGGAGTCGTCAGCCGAACCGGGCCAGATTCTGGTTTCCTATGCAACGCATGCCCATATTTGCGAAGAGATCCCCTGTGCACCGCGGGGCAAGATAGAGGTCAAGGGAATACCCTATCCGATCGAGGTATTCGAAGTCTCCACATCCCGGACTTCGGCCCTTCAAGCAGACTCAGACCGCTCCAGTCCTGAAAAGCTCACACTCGACATGGAGGCGCTTTCAGATACAGAACGCGAGAAGTTCGCGGGATTGCTCGAGACCCTGCTTTCGGATCTGAAGGACGGCAAGCCGAAGTAGGCCGGTCAGTTCATGACGACGCCGGCCTCAACCCCATATTTCAGTTTCAGCTCGTTTACCGCATCCGCTTCGTCGACCAGGAACTGGTTGAACTCGGCGATAAGCTCCGGATGGTTCGTGGACGAGAGCAACCGCGCGCTTCTCACGTGAGGCAACGATTGATCGAAGGCGAGGGCCGCAGGCTGCCCGACCACGTTCTTGAGGTAGTAGTTGCTTGTCGCCACATTGGAATAGGCCCCGTCGATGCGGCCCGCTATGGCCTGCTTCAGGAGGCCCGAATAAGAATTGTTTTCAATCAGACTGACTTGTCCGCTCTCAATCTGCTCCTGAAAGCCAATTGGGGTCCAGCCCGCGACAAGCCCCAGTTTCTTGATTGCTCCCGTGCCCGCGCCCAGCTTGTCCGGCCTCACCAGCACGCCGTTCACGTAGGTTACAACCGGATCGCTGTAGTGGATTTCCTTGTCCTTCTTGATATGAAGCGCCCATTTGTCGTTATCCGGGTATTTCAGGTCACCCACGCCGTTTACAAATTCATGAAAGAGGCGCTTCACAGGAAACGCCTTGTAGACAAAGGTATACCCGCTGCGCTCTGCAAACAGGTCGAGAAGCTCCCGATTGAAGCCGCCGTAAGTGCCGTTCCGATAAGTGGAATAGGGCGGCAATTCCTCATAGTCCTGAACCACGACGGTGTAGGTTTTTTGATCCGCGAGCGCAGGGAACGCCATCAGAAACAGCAACGCTGCGATGATCCTGCAAGATAAGTGTCTCTTGAAATGCATCTTTTTGAACTCCTTGGTAAGCAAGGATTGTCTGAAAATTCTATTTCCCCCGAGCACCCATGCAAAAAAAGCACGCGCTCACCTTCCCTATTTTTAACTATAAGCAGCGTAGACGATGCATGACAACGCAGGACCGGACGGAATCTGGCCTTCCACTGGGCATCAGCCGGAATGACATGCCGGTCAACGTGCAATCGCCGCACAAGACCATTGCGGCGTAAACCGGACAGAAGTGGCCCCCAATGCCACCAAGATCCGGCGAACGCGCAACGCCGCTGACAGCTTTAGCTCCGAAGGGTTTTTATCTGCGCGAGCATCTCTTGCACCTTCTCGGTTCGATGCAGATCGACATGCGTTACCAGCCAAAGCGGGACTGCCCAATCCTCGTTGCCGGGCAGAACGGCATAAACGTCGTGCCGGCCTGCAACATCGACATCGCTCAGAACCCCAAGCCCCAGCCCGGCAAGAACAGCCTCCCGCACGACGAAAGGATCGTTCGCGGCAACAGCTACGTTCGGCGTGCCTATCCGCTCGTATATCCAGGACCAGATGGCAAGGCGGCTTTCGTTTTCCGGCGGCATCACGAACTCATGGCGCGCCATATCCGTGACGTTGTCCGGTGTGCCCTTTCGGGAAAGATAGCTGGCATGGGCATAAAGGTTCAGCCCGACACGGCCAAAGGCCTGCACAACATAGTCGGGGTGCTCGGGTTTTGGTCCTGCCCGAAGCGCGATGTGCGCTTCACCATGCTCGAGACGTTTCAGGTCTTCGGTTGAAATGATCGTAACCTGACAATTCGGGTTCGCCGACCGGAATGCCGCGACTGGTTCCATCAGCGCATTGGCAATTGGCTGAAGCGACGTGATCTTGATTTCGCCCTCGATGGATCGATCGCGGCCCTTCGCGCGATCGACAAGATCCTCCAGCAATTCATCTGTCTTTTGTGCGACCTTGAGGAGATCCTCGCCGTATTCGGTCAGCGTGTAACCCTTGGGGTTGCGGATGAAAATCCTTGCTCCCAGTTCTTCTTCCAGAGCATCGATATGGCGATTGACGGTGGCTCTGTGCGCACCCAGGGCACGCGAGGCTGCGCTTACCGTGCCAAGTTTGGCGACGTGGTAGGCCGTCCGGAGTTCGGTCCACTTCTCCATTTCACACCTGTATATTTTTCGCGCATATTCCGCGCTTTTTTGCGCATTGATTTGCATTTATGCAGCATACACCTTCAGGCATGACAACTGTGAATATTATCTGGAACTGAACATGACCTATCTTTCTCTTGGACTGCGTGCCCTCCTGACGCTCGTGTTTGTAGGCGCGGGCGGCGCGAAACTTGTCGGTGTTCCGATGATGGTTGAAGGCTTCGACGCCATCGGCTTCGGCCAATGGTTTCGATATTTCACCGGCGTCGTCGAGGTTGGTGGCGCAGCACTTCTGTGGTGGCCGAACCGACAGGCCGTCGGCGCTTCGGTTCTTGGCGGAACAATGGTCGGCGCCGTCTTGACACACTGGTTCATAACAGGCCCCTCGGCAGTTCCGGCAATTGTGCTCGGGCTGCTCTGCGCCGCCGTTCTTTACCTGCATCGCGATCAGATCACCACGATCGTGGGCGGCTCTCGGGCCTCCTAGCCGGTCTCCGGTCAACCTTGCCTGGCTAGCCGCCCAATTTGCCCTGCACCATTGCACTTGTTCCGCTTGCGGGTCTATCAAGACCCAGCAGCAAACAGCGGGAGGTTCAAAATGGCGCGAACGGCACTTCTATCCGATTACTGGCGATCATCAGCCAGTTATCGCGTTCGCATCGCGCTGAATCTGCTTGACATTCCAACCACGCTGAAGCCGGTCAACCTGCTAAGCGGGGATCACCGCTCCGAGGGGTATCTGGCGCAGAACCCGCAGGGGCTATTGCCGACGCTCGAGATTGACGGCAAGGTTCTGACCCAGTCCCTGGCCATCATTGAATACCTGCATGCGGCCACCCCCGGATCTTCACTGCTGCCGGACGACATCGACGGGCAGTACCGGGTTCGCCAGCTCTCCTATGCCATTGCCATGGAGATTCACCCGGTCTGCAATCTCAATGTTGCGCAACATGTTCTTGACCTGACCGGCGGCGGCAACGACACAAGGGTGGAGTGGATGCGCCACTTCATTCAAAAAGGCCTCGCCGCCTTCGAGGACCTGCTCCGGACCACAGACGGGCCATACTGTTTCGGCTCACAGCCGACCATGGCAGACTGCTGCCTGATCCCTCAGCTCTACAATGCCGATCGCTGGGGTGCCGACGTCTCCGGCTTTGCCAGAATACGTGAGGCCGCGGGCGCAGCGCAGGACCTGAAGGCCTTTCAGGGGGCACACCCGGATGCCGTTGGAGCCCCCCCTGGCTGACATCGGCGGCTGCCGTCAACCGGATTGACCTCGTCGTGCCACGGCGGGCTTGCATCGCCCGGCCGAGAACCGGTACATGGTCCGTCTGTCCGCAAACTTACAAACGTCACCGAAAAAGACCATGACCGCTCTTCCGAAGATTCTCGTCGCTCCAACCGGTGCACGCCGGGGCAAGTCCGCGCATCCCGCACTCCCCGTCACCATCGACGAGATCGTGGACACCTGCCGGGCCTGTGCGGCCGCCGGGGCGGGTGGTGTCCACGCCCATATCCGGGCCGATGACGGGTCGCACAGCCTCGATCTGGAGCGGTACAGGACACTCGTTGCGCGCCTTGAACAAGAATTCCCCGGCTGGTTCGTGCAGGTTACGAGCGAGGCCGCCGGCCGGTACGATGCCGCTGATCAGAGGACGCTCATCCGCGCCCTCAAACCCAAGGCCGTCACGGCTGCCATCCGGGAACTCGTCCCGGATGCGGAGGCCGAGCCGGAGGCCAGGGCGCTTTATCACTGGGCAAGGGACAACGGCGTCACGATCCAGCATATCTGCTTCGACCGGAAGGACATGGACCGGCTGATCGGCTTCATCGAGGACGGAACCATTCCGGGCCGGTCCCACCAGGTGCAGCTGGTGCTCGGGTCCTATGACGGCAGTAAGGTGAGCCGGCCGGAAGATATCGAAGCCTTCATCCAGCCGATGCTTTCGCTCAAGGAAACGCAGGCGTTCGACTGGATGCTGTGCGCATTCGGCAGAGAAGAAACCGATTGCCTGCTGCGCACGCTCGAACTCGGCGGCAAGGCCAGGATCGGCTTTGAGAACTCGCTGTGGAACAGGGACGGACGCGTTGCCCGCGACAACGCGGAACGCGTTTCCGAACTTGTCAGCCTGGCGCAGGCGTCCGGTATCGACTTCTGAGCAGAGACCGGTCCCGGTTTCTGCTTACGGCATCGGAATGTCGTTGACGTATTTCGGAACATGATAGCCGCGCTGGACCGCCGGCCGTTCCGCGATCCTCAGATACCAGTCCTTCACGTTCGGATAGGCGGCAAGATCGATTTCCTGCCATTCGAAACGGGAAACCCAGGGCCAGCAGGCCATGTCCGTGATCGAGTATTCGCCCTTGCCGTCACCGGCGATATAGTCCCTGCCTTCCAGCTGCGTGTTGAGCACCCGGTAAAGGCGCTGGCCCTCTGTAGCGTAACGCTCCTCGGCGTAGTCCGACTTGCCCTTGTTGTATTTCACGAAGTGATGAACCTGGCCCAGCATCGGGCCCAGTCCGCCCATTTGCCACATAAGCCACTCGATGGCCTGCCACCGGGCCGGCCCTTCCGGCATGAATTTCCCGTGTTTTTCGGCCAGATAAAGCATGATGGCACCGGTTTCCATCATGGTGATGCCGGTTTCCGTGTCGACGATCGCAGGAATGCGGTTGTTCGGCGCGATCTTCAGGAAATCAGGCTCGTGCTGTTCACCCTTGCCGATATCGACGGCATGGGCGGTGTACTCCACGCCGAGTTCCTCCAGGAGAATGGAGACCTTTCTCCCGTTGGGCGTTGTCCATGTATAGAATTCGATCACGTTTCTCGCCTTTCCGGTCCGTTCCCGCTTGCCGCCGGATGACCGCGTCATTGTTGACAGCTGCATGCGCAAAGATGCCCGCGGCGCCTTTGCGCATTCACACGAACATCGTCGTCAGGCGCCCGGGACCTTCATGCCCATGAAGTCGATCATGACGCAGTCGCGATAAGCCGGGCGTTCGCAAAGACGGTCGTAGTAGGCACGCAACCCGGGCAGATCCGCCTTTTCGAAGTCGAGTTCGTAGTAGCGGTAGAGCAGGCTGCCGATCTGGTAGTCGACCAGATTGAGCTTGTCGCCGCCCACAAAGGGTCCTTCGATCAGGTCCTGGAAGATGTTCATCGACTGCTTGAGCGCCGCGACCGCACCTGCGACACCCGCATTGTCACGCTCATCAGCCGGTGTGCGGATGAGCTGCCAGAACAGTGTCGGGATCAACGGCGTATAGATATGCTGGCGGGACATGTCCGCCCAGCGCTCGATCTGGGCAGCGGCCATCGGATCGGTCGGATGACCGCCATAACGGCGCATGATGTAACGGAGCATTGTCACCGATTCAGACAGGACCTCGCCGTCCTGTTCCATGACCGGCACCAGTCCGAGCGGGTTCATGGCCAGGTACTCGGGCGTGTTGTTGCCCCCGAACGGGCCACCGACATCCAGCCGTTCGTACTCGACACCCAGTTCCTCAAGGCACCAGACCACAGGCTGCACATTTGCGGACGTAATACGGCCATGAATCTTGATCATCGTTTCGATATCCCTTTGAAGCTGCCACCACGCCGGACGCGGCGCTGTCGGATCATCACCATTTCAGCGCGCGCCACAAACCCTCAATTGACAAAAAGACGTGATCCTGCGGCCCAATCTGTTTGCCCTGCATACGAAGTCTCCCGAAGCCTCCACGCAGACGGACATTCGAAACGCCCCGCATCGTCAGATGCAGCGCCCGCCATCGACCTCCATGGCGACACCCGTGACCATGCCGGCTTCGTCGGAGCACAGGAAACAGGCGGCGTTGCCCATGTCTTCGGGCGTGGAGAACCGGCCGATCGGTATCGTCGACAGGAATTTCGCCCGCATCTCCGGCGTGTCTTCTCCCATGAAGCTTTTCAGCAGCGGCGTTTCGCCGGCAACCGGGCAGATCGCGTTCACGCGCACGCCCGACGGGGCCAGTTCCACCGCCATGGTCTTGGTCGCCGTGATCATCCAGCCCTTGGAGGCGTTGTACCAGTTGAGTTTCGGCCGCGGACTGAGGCCGGCCGTGCTCGCCACATTGAGGATCGCGCCTTTGCCGGCAGCGGTCATTGCCGGAACGAAATGGCGCGCCGTCAGGTAGACCGACTTGCAGTTGACCGCGAAGACCTTGTCGAAATCCTCTTCGCTCACGTCCTGCAACGGCGTGGGCAGGTGCGTGACACCGGCATTGTTGACGAGAATGTCCACCGGTCCGAGCCCTTCGGCGGCCTGAGCTGCGAGGGCCGCCACACTTTCATTGGACGCCACATCCACCTTTGCCGCGAGAGCGCCGACCTCCGTTGCCAGGTCTTCTGCGGCGGCCAGGTTCAGATCCGCGATCAGCACCCTGGCGCCTTCGGCCACGAATTTTCGGACGATGCCGGCACCGAAGCCGGACGCGCCGCCGGTCACAATGGCCGTTTTTCCCTGCAATCTCATTTTTGTTCCCTGTTCTTCTGTCAGTCACCGGATCTGCGGTCTTCACCCGTGAAAGGCGGCGACCGTCTTCACCGTGGTGAAACCGTAAAGCGCCTCGAAGCCTTTTTCGCGCCCATGTCCGGACTTGCCGATACCGCCAAAGGGCAGTTCGACGCCGCCGCCAGCCCCGTAATTGTTGATGAAAACCTGACCGGAACGGATTTTCCGTGCCAGCCGCATCTGCCGTGCGCCGTCCCGTGACCAGATGCTGGCGACCAGTCCGTAATCCGTGCCGTTGGCGATTGCCACGGCCTCGTCCTCGTCCCCGAACGGAATAACAACCTGCACCGGCCCGAAAATCTCGTCGTGTGCCAGCGTGTGCGCGGGCGACACGCCGGAAAACAGCGTCGGACGCACATAATTGCCCCCTTGCGGTACGTGCTCCAGGGAAGCCTCCGCCGCCTTCTCCAGATCGTCGCCCCGGTCCAGATAGCTGGAGACGATGGCCTGCTGCCGTCCGGAAATCAGCGGACCGACATCGAGATCGGATAGCGCGGGACCGACCCTGAGCGCTCCGTATCGTTCGCCCATCCGGCCGACAAGCTCGTCGTGGATCGACCGGTGCACCAGGATCCGGGACGATGCCGAGCAGGTCTGGCCCGCATTCTGGATGCCGGCGTTGACGAGAAACGGCAGGGCGGCGTCCAGATCCGCGTCCGCAAAGACGAGCTGCGGTGACTTTCCGCCCAGTTCAAGCGTCACCGGCACCACGTTGCGCGCGGCAGCGGTCTGAACGTGGACTCCCGTGGCGACGGAACCGGTGAAGCTGATGTGATGGATGCCCGGGTGCCCTGTCAGAGCGGCACCGGCTTCCGATCCAAGGCCCGGGACGACGTTCAGGGCCCCGGCGGGGAGCCCTGCCCTGATCGCGAGATCCGCGAACGCCAGCGCGGTCAGGCAGGCGTCTTCGGCCGGCTTGAGAACACAGGCGTTGCCCGTCGCCAGCGCAGCGCCGACCGACCGTCCGATGATCTGCATCGGGTAGTTCCACGGAACGATGTGAGCGGTGACCCCGTGCGGTTCGCGCAATGTGTAGACCGTGTAGCCATCCAGATAGGGGATCGTCTCACCGTGCAGCTTGTCGGCCGCACCGCCATAGAATTCAAGATACCGGGCCAGGGCGACGGCATCCGCACGCGCCTGTTTCAGCGGCTTGCCGACATCGATTGCCTCGATGCGCGCCAGATGTTCGACGTTTTCCAGGACAAGCTCCCGCAGCCTGAAGAGCAAACGCCCGCGCTCGACCGCGGTCGTCCGGCCCCAGTCGCCCTGCCACGCGTTCCGCGCGGATGCGACGGCCGCATCGATGTCGGCCGCGTTGCCTCTTGCGATCGAGCCGATCCGTTCACCCGTCGACGGGTCCTCAAGCGGGAGATATTCGCCGCCCGTGGGCGCCACCCATTTTCCGTCTATCAGGCATCTGGAGGGATCGAACCAAAGATCGAGCTGGTCTGTCATGACATCTCCTTCAGGCAACGTCCGCCGGCAGGACCGGTGCCGCCGCGACGAGTTGTTTGGTATAGGCGTGCTGCGGCCTGTCGAAGACGTCTTCCGTCGGACCCTCCTCGACGATCCGTCCGGATTTCATGACAAGCACACGTTCGGTGATGGATCGCACGACACTGAGATCGTGCGAGATGAAGAGGTAGGTTAGCCCGAAGCGATCCGCGAGACTGGCCAGAAGGTCAAGCACCTGGGCGCGCACCGAGACATCGAGTGCGGAGACCGCTTCATCCAGGATGATCAGCTCGGGCCTGATGATGAGCGCGCGGGCAATCGCGATCCGCTGGCGTTGGCCGCCGCTGAATTCATGGATATATTTGCGGCTGTCACCGGCACTTAACCCAACGCTTTCCAGCGCCTCGACGATCGCCGCCTCACGTTCAGCGCCGGCTGGAGGGCTGTCCAGGAGGTGAAAGGGTTCGGTGATCAGACGGTCGACGCGCCAGCGCGGATTGAAGCTGCCATATGGATCCTGGAAAACCACCTGCATGCGACGGCGGATATCCCGGTTGATCCGGTGATGGCTGATCACGGGTGTTCCGTCCAGCAGGATGTCACCGCCCTGTATTTCCTCAAGGCCGAGAATGGCCCGTGTCAATGTCGACTTGCCGCAGCCGGACTCTCCGACAAGCCCGAGGCTCTCGCCTTTCCGGATCTCGAAGCTGACGGTGTCGACAGCCCGGACCTGCGTTGTCCGGCCCCACCAGCCATGGGTGTGGGTCTGATACTCGCGGACAACGTTGCTGACCTGCAGAAGGGCCGTCTCCCCGGCTGCACCGCGCCGCTCCGGAACATGGCCGGAGGCTTCCAGCAAGGCACGCGAATAGGGGTGCTGCAGGTTTCGAAACAGGCCCTGCGCGGGGCCGCTTTCGACAACCTCGCCGCTGCGCATGATCACGAGATCGTCGGCAAGATCCGCGACCACCGCAAGGTCATGGCTGATCAGCATCAGACCCATGCCCTCCTCGGCAACGAGCCGTTTCAGGAGATCGAGAATCTGGGCCTGCGTTGTGACGTCCAGCGCGGTGGTGGGTTCGTCGGCAATCAGCAGCTTCGGCCGCAGCGCGATCGCCATGGCGATGACGACACGCTGACGCTGACCGCCGGAAAGCTCGTGCGGATAGCGTGTCAGCGGAAACCGCTCCGGTGGCAACTCTGCACGGCGCAGGGCATCCTCCGCGCGCGCAAGGGCTTCCGATTTCGCCACCTTTTCGTGGACGAGGATCGTTTCGGCAACCTGCGCGCCGATCGTCTGCAGCGGATTGAGCGCCGTCATCGGCTCCTGAAACACCATGCCGGCGTCCCGGCCGCGGATGCTGCAGAGGTCGTGCTCGCCGGCGGTCAGAATATCCTGTCCGGCGAGCGTGATCCGGCCCCGGCATTTCGACCCGTTCGGCAGCAGCTGCAGCACGCTCAAGGCCGTCATCGACTTGCCGGAGCCACTTTCGCCGATTACGCCCAGAACGCGTCCCGGCTCGACCTGCATCGAGACATTTTTCAGGATCGGCTCGCCGTGGATCTCAAGCGACAGATCTTCGATCTCCAGAAGGCTCATGTGCGCGCCCTCCGAAGCCTGGGATCAAGCAGATCGCGCAAGCCGTCACCCAGAAGGTTCAGACCGAGCACGGTCAGCAGGATCGCCATGCCGGGGAAGATCGCCAGGTGCGGAGCCAGCGAAATCATGGTCTGGCTGTCGGCCAGCATCCGTCCCCAGCTGGCGGTTGGCGGCTGCGCGCCGAGGCCCACATAACTCAGACCGGCCTCGGCAAGAATGCCGAGTGAAAACTGGATCGTGCCCTGGACGATCAGGAGATTAGTCACATTGGGCAGAATGTGTTCCACCGAAATCCGGGCGGGCCCCTTTCCGGCAACCCTCGCCGCCATGACATATTCGCGGCTCCACAGGGTCAGGGCCGCGCCGCGGGTCAGGCGGGCGAAGACCGGGATATTGAAGATGCCGATGGCGATGATGGCGTTCAGCGCCGATGCACCGAAAACGGCGGTGATCATCACGGCAATCAGAAGGCTCGGGAACGCGAACACGAGATCATTCGTTCGCATGATGATCTCGTCCGGCAGGCTGCCCTTGCGGGCGGCGGCGGCAAGACCGAGCGGCACGCCGACCAGCATGCCGATACCGACCGCGACAAGCGCAACCGCGATCGATGTGCGCGCACCGACCATGAGCATGCTCAGGATATCGCGCCCGAACTGGTCCGTTCCGAACGGGTGGACAAGACTGGGCAGTTTCATCCTGTCCGCGATGTTGAGGACCGTGGTGTCATACGGCACCCAGAACAGGCTGACGATCGCCGCGCCTGCAAAGATGAGCGTCAGCAGCGCTCCGGGCAGCGTCGACCTGTTGTGCAGAAGGCTCTTCATCGCCGCCTCCGCAATCTCGGATCCACCCAGGCATAGGCAAGATCGACGGCGAAATTGACGAGGATGACCGCGAAAACGAGCAGCATGACCACGCTCTCGACCACGATCAGGTCGCGTGAACTGATCGCCTGAAAGACGAGCCGGCCGAGACCAGGTAGATAAAACACATTCTCGATGATGATCGCGCCCGCCAGCAGGAAGGAGAACTGCAAACCCATGATCGTCAGCACGGGGATGAGGGCATTGCGTAGGGCATGCCGCCACATTGCCTGACGCTGTGTGAGTCCCTTGGCGCGGGCGGAACGGATGTAATCCTCGCCGAGCGTGTCGAGCAGGCTGGAGCGCATCACCCGCGTCAGAATGCTTGCCTGCGGCAGGGCGAGGGCGATGGCGGGCAGCGTCAGGGCTTTCATGCCCGCGAAAAAACCTTCCTCCCATCCGGGAAAGCCGCCTGCGGAAAACCAGCGCAGATTGATGGCAAAGATCAGCACCATCAGCATCGCAAACCAGAAATTCGGGATCGCCACGCCAAGCTGGGTCACGCCCATGACACCGGAATCGACAAGGGTCCCCCGTTTCGACGCCGCCCAGATACCGGCGGGAAATGCGATCAGCGTGCTCAGCAAAAGCGCATAAAGAGCCAGCGGCAGCGAAACCCAGAGGCGTTCGCCGATCAGCTCGGCAACGGGTGTTCGGTAGGTATAGGACGTCCCGAAATCGCCGACCAGCAAGCCGCCTGCCCAGGACAGATACCGCTGAAGGATCGTGCCATTCAGGCCCAGTTGCTCGCGCAAGGCGTTCAGCGTGTCTTCCTGTGCATTGATGCCGAGCATGTAGGCCGCCGGGTCCCCGGGCACGACTTCAAGTGTCAGGAAAATCAGCACGGAGGCCGCAACGAGACTGAGGCACAGGGACACCAGGCGTTTCAGGAAATAGTGCAACATGAGACCGTCATGCACCTGCCGGCACATCATCGCCGGATAATCGTGACCGGCTGATCCGTCGGAGCGCCCGCCTAACGCGAGCGCCCTTGCCTGGTGACATCAGTTTTCCCAGGAGACACCCGTCAGATCGGTTGCCTGTGTCGGCTGGTTTTTCCAGAGCCCCTTGATCCTGGCATCGGCAACAGTCGGAAACGCCAGCTGGAACAGGTAGGCGTTGACGTGGTCCCCGGCGATATTCTCCTGCGCCTGCTTCAGAAGCGCCGACCTCTTTTCAGGGTCGTTTTCGCTGGTGATGTTCGCGAACAGTGCCTGGAACTCCGGATTGTCATACTGGAAATAGTAGTCCGGCCGGGCATAGATACCGATATCCATCGGTTCGGTATGGCTGACAATGGTCAGGCCGTAGTCCTTGCCCTTGAAGACCTGTTCGAGCCACTGCGCCCATTCCAGGTTTGTGATTTCGGTTTCGATTCCGATAGCCCTGAGCTGCGAGGCGATGATCTCCCCGCCCCGGCGGGCATAGGACGGCGGCGGCAGTTTGAGCGTTGTCTCGAAGCCATCGGGGAAACCGGCTTCCTCCAGCAGCTTTTTCGAAAGCTCCGGATCATACTGGCTCATGCCCGTCAGATCGACATAGTCCGGATTGTGCGGGGCGAAATGCGTTCCGATCGGCGTGCCGTAGCCGAACATGGCGCCGTCGATGATCGCCTGACGGTTGATCGCATGGGCGACGGCGGAGCGCACCAATGGGTTATCGAGAGGCGGAAGCTTGTTGTTCATCGCCAGGATCGTCTCGCCTTCCGTCGAGCCGACAAGAACCTGGAACCTCGGGTCCGCCTCGAATTGCGGCAGGTTTTCAGGTGCAGGGAACCCGACGAAAGCGTTGACGTCCTCGGCCATCACGGACGCGAACGCGGCTGTCGGGTCGGAGATGAACTTGAAGGTGACATTGTCCAGCTGCGCCGGCGTGCCCCAGTAATCGGGGTTCCTTTCCAGTTCGATCTTGTCGCCCTGGACCCAATCTGCAAACCGGAAGGCTCCCGTCCCGACCGGATTGGTCTTGATGTCGGCAATCGTTTCCGGCGCGACGATGACCGCATCGCCCCAGGCCATGTTGAAGAGGAAATTGCTGTTGGCCTCCGTCAGCGTGACCTTGACGGTGAGCGGGTCGACGACCTCGACGCTGTCGATACCGGCAAAGAGCGCTTTCTGGGCGTTTGCGCTGTCGTCAGCCCGAGCCCGGTCAAGGCTGAACTTGACATCCTCGGCGGTCATGTCCGTGCCGTCGTGGAACTTCACGCCGTCGTTCAGCTTGAATGTGTAGGTCTTGCCGTCTTCGGATATCGTCCAGCTTTCGGCCAGACCGGGATTGACGGTGCCATCCGGACCAAAGCGGGTGAGGCCTTCGAATACGTTGGAATAAAGCACGGAATCGATCGCACCGGCGGCGGCGCTGGTCGGGTCCAGATGCGGAGGCTCGAGCTGCATGGCGACCACGATATCGCTTTTGGCTTCCGCGATGCCGATGCTTGCGGCCAATGCCAACACGCTGACCAGCCCACTCCCTATCATTTTAAAACGCATAGCTCTCCCCATGTGTCCATGCCGCGCCTTGCGGCTTTGCCAACAGGTCGATCAGCGAACGGCACGGGGCCATCGCGGCATCGAGTATGTCTTCCACACCTGCATATTCATCCGGTTTGTGCGCCAAATCCAGAATTCCCGGTTCACAAGCGATGCAATTTTCGATTTTCGACATTTCGAGAGCCGGAAAACGGACGATCCCTTGTCGACGCCGCAAGACCATCACGCCGTCGGTCCGCTCCACGAATCAGCTGATCGGACACCACCATGCGATGGGCTCCGGGTGACAGAATTGCCAATCAGTATGGTATGCTCGTTCCACGGTGCCAATAGCCTAGGATCACTTGACACATCGATGACCTTGAAGCCGTGCCGGCGACAGTTTCGCAAGTTCATCTCAAGTGTAATCGCGGGATAAGTCAGCAATTTTTGCAATAACTGAAAAAGTACAGCCCAATTTTCGGATAATCTGGAGAAAAAAGAGGCGAAAACTGCCGTTTTCCAAGTCTTCCGCAGATGCAAACCAGATCTTTACGCCGGAATGAAGGCGGAAAGACAAAAAACTCCTGCAATTTTTTTTGAGAACGAAATTTTTGCGAAAGTCGAAAGTTTAAGTTGCCAGCAAAGGGGAAAGTCCCATCTACTTTAAGTGGGGGCAGGTACTCTGGGAGCGCCTAGCTGGAAGTGGAACATGGAGATCTACACACGGTTCGCCGAGGACTACAGAAACAGAAACCTGGAAGAAATCACGATCCAGGACTACCTGCTTGGATGCAGAGACGACCCCTTGATGCGCGCGACATCCGCCGAGCGCATGATGGCCGCAATAGGACAACCCGAGGTCATCGACACGAGCCAGGATCAGAGGCTCGGCCGGATTTTCATGAACCGGACGATCAAACGGTACGCCCCGTTCAAGAACCTTTACGGAATGGAAGCGACAATTGAGCGTATTGTCGGCTTTTTCCGCCATGCCAGCCAGGGGTTGGAGGAGCGCAAGCAGATCCTCTACCTGCTTGGCCCCGTCGGAGGTGGCAAATCGAGCATCGCCGAAATCCTGAAGAGACTGATGGAGCAGGAGCCGATCTACGTGCTCAAGGCCGGCGACCAGATCAGCCCGGTCTACGAATCGCCCCTCGGCCTTTTCAGTGCCAATCGTGTCGGCGACCTTCTGGAAGACAAGTACAACATCCCGCGGCGCCTGCTGACCGGACTGATTTCTCCTTGGGCGACAAAACGCCTCGACGAATATGACGGCGACATATCTAAATTCAGCATCGTCAAGCTCTACCCGTCGAGGCTGCGCCAGATCGGCGTCACCAAGACCGAACCGGGCGACGAAAACAATCAGGATGTCTCCGCGCTGGTCGGCAAACTCGACATCCGCAAGCTCGAGGAATTCAGTCAGGACGACCCGGATGCCTACAGCTATTCGGGCGCGCTCAACCGCACCACGCAGGGCATGATGGAATTCGTCGAGATGTTCAAGGCACCGATCAAGGTGCTGCATCCGCTGCTGACAGCGACGCAGGAAGGGTCCTATGTCGGCACGGAGAATATCGGCGCCCTGCCGTTCCAGGGATTGATCCTGGCGCATTCGAACGAATCCGAATGGAGCCAGTTCAAGAACAACAGGAACAACGAGGCCTTTCTCGATCGCATCAGCGTGGTGAAGGTTCCCTATTGCCTTCGGGCGAGCGCCGAGGCCGATATCTATGGCAAGCTGCTGAGCCAGAGTGCCCTGGTGGAGGCCTCCTGCGCGCCGGAGACACTGCCCCTTCTGGCACGCTTCAGTGTCCTGACACGGCTGCACGAGCACGAGAACTCGACGCTCTACTCCAAGCTCCGTGTCTATGACGGGGAGATGCTGAAGGATTCGGATCCGAAGGCGAAGTCGCTCCAGGAATACCGGGATGCGGCCGGGGTCGACGAGGGCATGAACGGCATTTCGACGCGCTTTGCCTTCAAGGTTCTGTCGGAGACCTTCAATCATGACACCGAGGAGATTTCCGCCGATCCGGTCCACCTGATGTATGTCCTGGAGCAGGCCATCAGGCGGGAGCAGTTCGATGCCGAAACCGAGAGCCGCTATCTCGATTTTCTCAAGACGGAACTGGCGCCGCATTATGCGGAGTTCATTGGCAACGAGATCCAGAAGGCCTATCTGGAGTCCTATACGGACTACGGCCAGAACCTGTTCGACCGCTACATCGCCTATGCCGACGCCTGGATCGAGGAACAGGATTACAAGGACCCGGACACCGGCCAGATATTCGACCGCGACGTTCTGGAAAAGGAACTGGAAAAGATCGAGCAGCCGGCAGGTGTCGCGAACTCCCGGGATTTCCGCAACGAGGTGGTGAAGTTCGTTCTGCGCGCCCGCGCGGAGAACCAGGGACAGAACCCGGACTGGCGGCGCTACGAGAAGCTGCGCCAGGTCATCGAAAAGCGCATGTTCGGCAAGGTGGAAGAGCTTCTTCCTGTCATCAGTTTCGGCGCCAAAAGGGACAAGAAGACCGACGAGAAGCACCACGAGTTCGTCGAGCGCATGACCGGTCACGGCTACACCAAACGGCAGGTCAGGCGGCTGGTCGAGTGGTACATGCGCGTCAACAAGGCCGGGTGACGCGGGAGGCGGAGTGAAAGATGGCGCATTTCATCGACCGCAGACTGAACCCGAAAGACAAGAGCCTGAGCAACAGGCGCCGCTTCCTGAAAAGGGTCCGGACCCAGATCAAGAAAGCGGTCGAGGATGCCGTGCGCGAGCGCGGCGTCGCAGATGTCGGCCGGGCCAAGGATGTAAGCGTACCGACCGACGGGGTCAGTGAACCCTCGTTCCGCAAGGGCGCCGAAGGCGGGCACAGGGAGCGGGTCTATACCGGCAACAAGAGCTTCCAGACCGGTGACCGGATCGAAAAGCCGCCGCGCGGCGGCGGTTCCGGAGCCGGCCGCCAGGGGGCCCCGGGCGGCGACGGCGAGGATGATTTCCTGTTTGCGCTTTCCAGAGAGGAATTCCTGGACTTTTTCTTCGAGGACCTGGAACTGCCCGACCTGGTCAAGCAGAGCCTGAAGGAAATCACACGGACGCGTCCCCACCGCGCCGGCTATTCCACGTCGGGCGCACCGGCAAACATCAATATTTCCCGGACGATGCGCAATTCCCTTGGCCGCAGGATCGGCCTGAAAAGACCGACCGACAAGGAAGCGCAGGCGCTGCTGAAGGAAATTCTCAGGCTGGAACAGATCGCGTCACCGACACCCGAACAACGCGCAGAACTGACCGACCTGCACGCCGCCTACGAGATCCTGGCGAAACGGCGCAAAATTGTCGCCTATATCGACCCGCTGGACGTGCGCTACAACCATTTCGTCCAGCAGCCGGAACCGAACGCCAATGCCGTTATGTTCTGCCTGATGGACGTGTCCGCCTCGATGGGCGAACGCGAAAAGGACCTGGCAAAACGGTTCTTCATGCTGCTGCACCTGTTTCTGGAGCGCCGCTACGAAAAAACGGACATCGTTTTCATACGGCACACCCATGATGCCTCGGAGGTCGATGAAGACACATTCTTCTACTCCCCGCAGACAGGCGGAACCGTCGTCAGTACGGCGCTTGTCGTCATGAAGGACATCATCCGGGATCGTTACCCGCCGTCGGAATGGAACATTTACGCGGCACAGGCTTCGGACGGTGAGAACTTCGGCGGCGACTCCCGGCGCTGTGCCACCCTCCTTGGCGAAGACCTCATGCAGGTCTGCCAGTATTTCGCCTATGTCGAGATCGTCGGCGAGGACGAAGCGCAGCTGATCAACAGCGAGGCAACCGGCATGGAGCTTTGGGAGTCCTATGGACGCGTGGCGGAAGCCTGGCCGAATTTTGCGAGAAAACGCGTCGCGACGGCCGCTGATATCTATCCGGTCTTCCGCGAACTCTTCGCGCGCGAACCCTCGGGGCAGGGCCATGGCTAAACGCGCGCCGAAACCGAAATCCGATCTTTTGTTCGACCAGGCCGACTGGGACTTCGACACGCTGCGGCGGACGCTGGACGCCATCGAGGACGTCGCCCGCGATGACCTCGGGCTGGATTTCTATCCGAACCAGATCGAAATCATTTCGTCCGAACAGATGCTGGACGCCTACTCCTCGATCGGCATGCCGCTGATGTATCATCACTGGTCGTTCGGAAAACACTTTCTGGGCCACGAGCGCCTTTACCGAAAGGGCGCGCGCGGACTCGCCTATGAGATCGTGATCAATTCCAACCCCTGCATCAGCTATTGTCTGGAAGAGAACACCATGCCGCTGCAGGCGCTGGTGATGGCGCATGCCGCCTTCGGTCACAACCACTTCTTCAAGTCCAACCACCTGTTCCGGCAATGGACGGATGCCGACGGCATTCTCGACTACCTCGAATACGCGCGCAAGTTCATTGCCTGTTGCGAGGAAAAGCATGGTCTCAGCGAGGTTGAGGCAACGCTCGACGCCGCGCATTCCCTCATGCCGCACGGCGTCTTCCGGCATCGCCGTCCACGCCAGCCCTCCCTGCGCGAAGCAGAGGAGCAGCGCCGCGAACGGATCGCCGCGGCCGAACAGAATGTCCACTATCTCTGGAACACCATACTGAACCCCGCGCGCGGTCAGGCGTCGACAGATACGGAGCTTCTCGACCGCAAGCGCGACATGCATCTGCCGGAAGAGAACCTGCTCTATTTCCTGGAACACTACAGCCCCGTTCTGACCACATGGCAGCGCGAAATCCTCAGGATCGTGCGCAATATCGGGCAATACTTCTATCCGCAGAAACAGACGAAGGTCATGAACGAAGGCTGTGCCAGCTTCGTGCACTACTACATTTTGAACAAGCTGCATGAACAGGGACGGATCAGCGACGGCGCGATGCTGGAGATCCTTCACAGCCACACCAACGTGCTGACCCAGCCGGACTTCGACGATCCGCGTTTTTCCGGGATCAATCCCTACGCGCTCGGGTTCGCCATGATGGACGATATCAGGCGTGTGTGCCTGGACCCGACCGAGGAGGACCGGGAGTGGTTTCCGGATCTCGCCGGAAGCGGCGACTGGCGCAGTGTCTTGAGACACGCATGGGCCAACTATCGAGACGAAAGCTTTATCCAGCAGTTTCTTTCGCCTGCCGTGATCCGGCGGTTCAGGATGTTCGCCCTGTCGGACGAATCATCGTCGCGCTATTGCACGGTGACCGGCATCCACAATGAGCAGGGTTACCGGCATGTGCGTGACGCCCTTGCGCGCGACCATGACCTTGCGGCGCTTGAACCGGAGATCCAGGTCGCCGATGCCGATCTTCTCGGAGACCGGTGCCTGCATCTGAAGGCCATCCGGCGCAACTCCGTTCCGCTTGATCCGGAAAGCAGGGCCGCAACTCTCAAGCATGTCGAGCGGCTCTGGGGCTACAAGGTCGAAATCGTTGAGACGGATACGCCGAACTGAACACCACCTTTTCAGGACGTTCTCAGGCCTTCCGACAAGTCCCGGAAGGCCTGCTTGAACCCATCCGTCACCGGATTTCCGGCAACCCCGTTCCGGGTCAGCATCCCGACCGGGCGCGACACGACCGGATCACCCAGATTCCTGAAAGCCAGCATCTTGCCCTGGGCGGAATACATCGCCGATCTCGGCAACAACGCAACGCCGACACCTTCACTGACAAGATCCATGGCGGTGGATGAGCGGCCGACCTCATATGTCCAATGGGCCGACAGTCTGCTCCTGGCCATCGCCTCGTCAATCAGGAGACGATTGCCCGTGCCTCTTGCCGGAAGGATCAAGGGCACGTCCTGAAGATCCGGCCATGCGACAGTGCACGCCGCGGCAAGCGCATGATCGCGCGGCAGGGTCAGGACGATCCTGTCCTCGAACAGCGGCTCGAACTGCGTGTTCGCTTCCAGCGAGCCGATGGAACAGATGCCAAAATCGGCTTCTCCCTGCGAAACGGCTTCCGCGACTTCGTTGGCGGCCCGATCCAGCAGCCGCACCCTTGAAAAAGTGCCGTTTTCCCGGAGCCGGCCGATCGCGGGTGCCAGCAGGGGGGTGACCATGGTCGGGATCATCGCGATTGTCACCAGTAGGCCGCGCTGGTGGGCAAAGGCGACGCTTTCGTCCCGCATGGCCAGGGTTGTCTCCCTTGCGCCTTCCAGCATCGCCTCGGCCCGCGCCTGCAATCGCTTGGCGGCAAGCGTCGGTCTGACCGCACGCGTGGTGCGCTCGAACAGGACGGAGCCAAGTGTTTCCTCCAGCTTCTGAATCCTGCGGGTAATCGCCGATTGCGAAAGGCTCAGCCGCTCGGCGGCATGGTGAAACGAGGCTGTCTCCATGACGGCCAGAAAGGCCTCGAGATCGTTGAAATCAAAATTGATGCGCATCTTGCATCAATGATGCAATAACCAACAATTGTCAAAATAATCCGGCGACTGATAAAACGCTTCCGAGAGGAAACGCATCATGAGCAGCCCATACGATATCGCCATTATCGGCGGTGGCAACGCCGCCCTGTGCGCAGCCATGACGGCCGCGGAAAAAGGCGCAAGCGTCGTCATTCTGGAAACCGCGCCCAAGGCCTATCGGGGCGGCAACTCCCGCCACACCAGAAACTTCCGGTGCATGCACACGGCCCCGCTCGGTCCGCTGGTCGACGACTACAGCGAGGACGAATATTTCGACGACCTTCTGAAAGTCACCGACGGCAAGACCGACGAGACGCTTGCAAGGCTGGCGATCCGCACCTCCGAAGAATGCCTGCCATGGATGGAAGAGCACGGCGTCCGCTTCCAGCCTTCCCTGTCCGGCACACTTTCGCTGGCGCGTACCAACGCGTTTTTCATGGGCGGCGGCAAGTCGCTGGTCAACGCCTATTACCGCACCGCCGAGAAGCTCGGCGTCTCGGTCCTTTACGAGGCCAACGTTACGCATCTGGAGCTCGACGGCGACCGGATCGTGCGGATCGATTACACGCATGAAGGCGAGGCAAAAGAGCTGACGCCCAGCGCCGTGATTGTTGCCTCCGGCGGGTTCCAGGCAGATACCGAGTGGCTCACCCGTGCCTGGGGTCCACCGGCAAAGAACTTCCTCATCCGGGGCACACCCTACAACCGCGGCGTCGTCCTGGCGGATCTTCTCGATCAGGGCGTCCAGTCTGTCGGTGACCCGACCCAGTGCCATGCGGTCGCGATCGATGGCCGCGCACCGAAATTCGACGGTGGCATCGTCACGAGGTTGGACTGTGTGCCGTTTTCCATCGTCGTCAACAAGGAGGCGGACCGCTTCTACGACGAAGGCGAGGATGTCTGGCCGAAGCGCTATGCGATCTGGGGACGTCTCGTGGCCAACCAGCCGGACCAGATCGGCTACGTCATCATCGACGCCAAGTCACTGGAGCTGTTCATGCCGTCGGTCTTCCCGCCGATCAAGGCGGACACGCTGGAAGAGCTTGCCGGGAAGATGGGTCTGCCGCCCGAGAAGCTGCGCAACACGGTCACCACCTTCAACGCCGCCTGCGGCGATACGTCGAATTTTCATCCGACCGAACTGGATGGTGTCAAGACAACCGGGATCAACATTCCCAAAACCAACTGGGCGCGCCCCATCGACCAGCCGCCATTCTACGGCTACAGCCTGAAGACCGGCGTCACCTTCACCTATCTCGGCCTGAAAGTGGACGAGAACGCC
The DNA here is from genome assembly GCF_963669205.1 of uncultured Roseibium sp. Classification (NCBI taxonomy): domain Bacteria; kingdom Pseudomonadati; phylum Pseudomonadota; class Alphaproteobacteria; order Hyphomicrobiales; family Stappiaceae; genus Roseibium; species uncultured Roseibium sp. The sequence continues at coordinate 99,621 of NZ_OY769915.1, read as the reverse complement.
CAGTGCAGCACCGCAAGCGGTCCTGTCCGAACCTCTGGGCCGCCGGGGAAACCATGGCCGGATCCATTCTCGGACAGGGCTATCTCGCCGGTTTCGGCATGACCATCGGGACCGTGTTCGGTCGCATCGCAGGCCGGGAGGCTGCCAATCATGCAAACTGATCTGCTCCAGGAAGCCCGCCGCCAGGCGGAGATCTGCAACGCCTGCCGCTACTGCGAGGGCTACTGCTCGGTCTTTCCGGCCCTGCACCAGGAACGCTTCTTCACCGACGCCAACCTGACCCAGCTGGCCAATCTCTGCCACAACTGCCGGGGCTGTTATTACGCCTGCCAGTACACGGCACCGCACGAGTTCGATCTTAATCTGCCGAAGGCGCTTGCGGAGGTGCGTCAGGACAGCTGGGAGAGCTTTGCATGGCCTGCCCCGCTGGCGCGCCGTTTCCAGAAAAGCGGCGTGATGATCGCGCTCGCGACGATCCTCGGGTTTGCCCTTCTGTTCGTGGCTTTCCGCGCGCTCGGGTCTGCCGGTGGCGAAGGGTTTTATGCCGTTCTGTCCCATTCCGCCATGGTGGCGATATTCCTCCCGGCCTTCCTGTTTCCACTCGCAAGCATCGCGGTCAGCCTCAGACGCTACTGGCAGGAGACCGGCGGCACGACGATCACGCTGAAGGAGATCGTCGATGCCTTCGGGTCCGCTGCAAAAATGAAGAACCTCGCCGGCGGGCACGGCGACGGCTGCAATTTCGAAGACGAAGACCGGTTCAGCCAGGCGCGCCGTCACGCGCACCAGGCGGTCATGTACGGCTTCCTGCTCTGCCTTGCCTCGACCTCGGCCGGAACGCTCCTTCACTACGTTTTCGACATGCCGGCGCCTTATCCGCTGTGGTCGCTGCCAAAGCTTCTGGGCATACCGGGCGGTGTCCTGATGGTGATCGGGACGGTCATGCTGGCTTCCCTGAAGCTGAAAGCGGACCGGTCCCTTGGCGCAGCGTCCGCCTGGGGCGGCGAGATGGGTTTCATCCTGCTCCTGTTCCTGGTCGCGCTGTCCGGCCTTGCGCTTTACGCACTCGGCAGCACGAGGGCCATGCCGGCGCTGCTGGCCGTCCACCTTGGCTCGGTGCTCAGCTTCTTCCTGCTGACGCCCTATACCAAGATGGCCCACGGCTTCTACCGCCTTGCAGCCCTCATCCGCGACGAACAGCGGAAGTCGGCGGGGTAAAAACCCGCCGGCCTCAGCCGGTTCTGTCGGTAACCGTGAACTGCCCCATCATGCCCTGATCTTCGTGTTCCAGAATGTGGCAGTGATACATATAAGGGAACTCTTCGCTTGCGAGGTGATCGAAGCGGACGACAATTTCCGACCAGTCGTCGTCATCCAGCACCACTGTGTCCTTCCAGCCCGCCTGATCGGGGGTCACAGCCGCGCCCTCCATCTGTTCGATCAGGAACGAACAGCCGTGCACATGGAACGGGTGTGCACCTTGATCGGAACGGATGCGCCAGCGCTCCCAGACACCGCGCTCGACACGCTCGTTGATGACGCCCATGTCCATCGCGGCCCCGTTGATCGTCATGGTCATGGCATGTCCCGCATGTGCACCGTGGCCCTGCGCATGGGCGCTTTCGCTCTCGCCATGATCCATTTCCAGGACGAATTCGCGCGTTTTCGTGATCTCGCCCGGGTCCGGACGCTCGATGGTCGCCAGGCGTTCGGGAACGGGCGCGGTATGCGCGACCAGCGACCGGTCGACCGTCAACAGCAGCGAGGCACGCGGGGCTGACTGACCGGGTCCGGTCAGCAGACCCACGAGACCGGAAACGATCCCCTCGCCTTCCTCATCTATATCGTCTTCGAAGAATGTCAGCAGTTCAGCCGAGGTGTCTTCGGACAGATCCACGATGATCTCGCACCGTTCGCCGGGAGACATTTCCATTGTTGTCATCGGCACGGGCGCTTCCAGCAGGCCGCCATCGCTGGCAATCTTGTGAAAGGTCCGGTTGTCGGCGAATGCCAAAATGTAAAAGCGCGCGTTCGCGCCGTTGAGAAGGCGAAGACGGACCTTGCCGGCGGGAACCTCGGCGACCGGCGACAAGGCACCGTTGATGATGGCCGTGTCGCCGAACCAGCCGTCTTCCCCGGCCTCTTCCAGCGAATAGACCAGCCGCCCCGCCGCATCGAAGGTTCTGTCCTGAAGGATCACCGGAAGATCGTCGACACCATGGCGGTTCGGGAGTTCCTTCGAGACCGCCTCATCGTCATCGATGATGATCATGCCCGCGAGACCGCGATAGACCTGGTCTCCCGTCCTGCCATGTGTGTGGGAGTGGTACCAGCAGGTCGCGGCCGGCTGCACGATCGAAAGGGTCGGCTGCCAGCGTTCGCCGGGCGGCATTTCCAGCTGCGGCCCGCCGTCGACGTTCCCCGGAACGTGCAATCCGTGCCCGTGAACGGAGACGCCTTCGGTCAATGTGTTGTGGTAGTTGAGGGTGAGCTCGGTGTTCCGCCGCGTGCGAATGGTCGGGCCCAGGTAGTCCTGGTTGACACCGATCGTCGGTGTCAGGACACCCGGCCTGAAAGACCACATGCCGGTGTGGATCGTCAGATCCAGCGGCGCGCCGTCCGTCCCATCTGCCAGAGGCGGTATCGTCAGCCGCGGGCGCGCCGTGTTCGACCATGCCGGCCCTGCCAGGCAAGTGCCTGTGAGCGCAAGGCTGCCTGCGAGGAACTGGCGCCGGGAAAACGTGAGCGACATATCTGGTCTCCAATTCAAAAAATCCGGTAGGGGGCGCTTGCCGTAAACGACAACAAAACCACGCATGGCCCCCGATGTACTTGTGAATGGGAAACGCACAGGTATCCGTCCATCGGACAAATGCCGGATCGACCGTCAGGACTATGGGACATAGGGTCAATTCGGACGGCGCGACCAGGTGCCGGGCTGCCAAAGACACGCAACAAAGGGAACGACTTCATGCTGGATACGAACGGGCCGTTGTGGAATTGGCGAACCTTTTTTGCCGTGTTCGTTCTGATCGTGTTTGCCACAAGCGTCGTTGAAGTCTTCAACGAATTCCGGGCTGGCGAAACGCTCGGGTCCATGGGGGACGATCTTGCAAGACTCGTGATCAGCGCACTCGTGCTGGGCGCCTTTCTGTACGATCGCCATGCTCAGCAGAAAACACTCGCGGAGCTGAGCGGACAGCTTGAAAAAGCGCGCGGCCGACTGGCGCGGCTCGACTCAAATTCGGTTGAACTTGCGGGTCAGTACCGCGCGGTCATGCAAAAGCAGTTCGATGCCTGGAACCTGACCGCCAGTGAACAGGATGTCGTGATCGGAATGCTGAAGGGTCTTTCATTCCGGGAAATCGCGGGGCTCAGGGAAACGCGCGAGAAAACGGTTCGGCAGCAGGCGTCCACCGTCTACCGGAAAGCCGGCGTTTCCAGCCGGAACGAGCTGACCGCGTGGTTCTTCGAGGACATGCTCGATCCCCTGCCCGTGCAGGACGGATGACCTGAAGACGCATCGCGACCTGAAAACGTCGGGTCTTGATCTTGTCAGGCCCCGATAGCGAGATATAACCCCCGAACGCTTGGACACGGGGCCGGCCGTATTGCGGTTCCCGGGATCGGACACAAAACCAACAATTATCCGGGTGCAGTGGTGGAAACGAACAAGATAACAATTCTCGACGGCGGCATGGGCCAGGAGCTTGTCCGCCTGAGCGGGCTGGAACCCACCGGGCTCTGGTCGACGCGGATCATGATGGAGCGGCCGGATCTCGTCGGCGCGATCCACGATTCCTATTTTACCGCCGGTGCGCATGTGGCAACGGCGAACACTTACGCGATCCACCGCGACCGACTGCGCCCGAACGGGATCGAAGACCGGTTCGAAGAGTTGCAGCGACAGGCGTGCGAAATCGCCTGCCGCTCGCGCGACGCACACGGCTCCGGGTCGGTTGTCGGCTCCGTCGGACCCCTGGGCTGGTCCTACAGCCACGACGGCGCCCCGCCGGAAGAGGAATCCACCGAGCTTTACGCTGAAATCTGCCGCATCCAGGCGGATTTTGTCGATGTCTACCTGATTGAGACGATTGCTTCGATTGAGCAGGCAAGGGCTGCTGTCACGGCCGCACTCGGCCACGGCAAACCGGTCTGGATCGGGCTTACGGTCGACGATGGAGATGGTACGAAACTGCGCTCGGGAGAGAGCCTCGCGGATGCCGTCCGCGAAGTTGCCGCGCTGTCCCCGCAGGCCATCCTGCTGAACTGCTCCATACCGGAAGCCGTGACCGCAGGACTGAAAGCCACGAAGGAAGCCGGCCTGCCGACAGGCGGTTACGCCAACGGGTTCACCGGGATCAGCAAGGCGTTCCTGAGTGCGGGCAGCGCGGTGACGAAACTGACGTCCCGTGTCGACCTGACCCCGGATGCCTATGCGGACCATGTCGGCGGCTGGATCGCATCCGGTGCGACGATCGTCGGCGGCTGCTGCGAAGTAGGACCTGCGCATATTCAAGAGCTTGCGCGGCGTTTCGGCTAGAACCGGATTGGCTTTCCGTGCGCGCGCAGCTCCGCCGTGGCGCTTGTGCGGTCACGAGACCGCTGCGCCTTCCCGCGTGTCGCGGCGCAGGGCACCGGCGAAGAATTCAAGCAATGCTTCGATGTCCCGCTGCTGCCGGAAATCCTTGTGTGTCGCCACCCAAAGACCGGTTGAAGGCAACCCGGCACGGTCGCCGAACGCGACAAGCCGTCCGGATTTCTGCCCGACAAAGACGGGCAGCATGGCAAGGCCGAGCCCCCTCTCGGCCAGGGCTGCCAGCATGAGGAAACTGTCCGCGGAAAACTCGCGCCGGTTTTCGACGTTGGAAAGCTGCCATTCGCCCACCGTGGATCCTGCAAAACCGGGGGCTGTTCCCAGCCATTTGTGCGCTCCCACAGGCAGGTCCCCGGTGCGGGCAAGATAATCCGGAGAGCCGAAGACGCCGAATTCAACAGTTCCGATCTTGAGACCGCTCAGCTCCGAAGGCAGATCCGGGCCGGGCCGCACAAGGATCTCGGCACCCGAAAGCGACAGGTCGATCGGATCGTTCGAAACGGCAACCTCGATCTTGACGTTCGGGTGCACCCGCCGAAGGTTTTCCAGATGGTCGGGCAGAAGCAGGCAGGCAATCGTGTCCGTCGTGGCGAGCCGGAATGTGCCTTCGATGCCCTTCGCGGTCGAATCCAGACTTCTCCTGATCCTGGCGGAGGCGTGGTCCATGAGCTTGAGCGAAGCCAGAAGCGCCCGGCCTTCGGGCCGGAGCCGATACCCGTCTTTCTGTCTGTCGAACAGCTTGACCTCGCAGGACGCTTCGAGGAGCGCGATCCGCCTCAGGACGGTCGCGTGGTTCACACCGAGCGCGCGCGAGGCCGCCGAAAGCGATCCCTGCTCGGCAACCGCGTGGACATATTGGAGATCATCCCATCTGAGTTTGTGCATCTGCGCACAGCCTTTTGTCGCAATTTAGAGAATTTATCGGCGCATTAGATCATGAGACTTATCTGGTGTTCAATTCTGCACATGAGAGGAGAGGCTGATGAAAAACGGATTGAAGGTTTTCTGCTCGCTCGTATTCGTCTTCACTGCCGGTATGGGCACGTCCGTCGCAGACGGACATTTCGACAACGCCATCAAGGCGCGCAAGGCGGTCATGGCCCTTTATGCCTGGAACCTGGGCCAGTTGGGCGCAATGGCAAAAGGGGATATCGAATATAACGCCGAAGCCGCCCAGATCGCGGCGGAAAATATCAAGATCATGGCGACCATGAACATGGGCTCGGCCTGGCCTCAGGGATCCGACAGCACAGCCCTGCCCGGAAAGACACGCGCAAAGGTCGAAGCCTGGTCGACTTATCCGGAAAGCGCCGAGATCAACAAGAAACTTGCAGCGGCGGCGGTCGCCATGAGCGACGTTGCCGGTGACGGCGTCGATGCCGTGCGCGCGAATATCGGCGCCATCGGCGGTGCCTGCAAGGATTGCCACACGAAATTCCGGGAAGCGGAATAGACAAACCCGAATGGCGCAACCATGAAAACATGGCATATGCCGAGGCGCTTTGCCGTCGCGGTCCTCATGCTCGCCGGGCTGGCCCTTGTGTCAGCCCGCGCGGGGGATGATCGGCTCCCGATGCGGGACGGAGAAACACCCGCCACCACCAACCGCGTCCCGCATATCCAGATCGGCGCGAAGGCGGTTCCACGGCTTTCAAACCGTCTGCTGCAGCGCATCGGAACCCTGCCCGGCGTCAAGATCCGCGCAACGGTCATCTCGCTTCCGGGCGCAAAGGGTTTCTGGCTGAGCGAGGACATCGATCTTGCGAACCCCCAGGCGATCGTCGGCGGACGGGAGTTCGCCCATATTCATCCGGATGGCAGCCTTCACGCGTCCCTGCCGCCGGAGCGGGCTCGCGAAGCGGTGAAGGCCGGATGGGCGGCAATGCATCCCTGGGCGAACAGCCGGCCTGGATGGGAAGGTTTCGTTCTGCTCTACACGCCGCGCACCCGGGAAGAGACGGATATCGTCTTCCGGCTGCTCGTGGACGGCTATAACTATGTGACCGGCGACAGTCACAAAGCCGCGGAGCTCTGAAGCCCTGCTTTCGTCAAGGCGAGCACGGAGCCCGCGCTTGCGGGCATGGTCTCCTATCGCGCGATGGTGAAGCGCGCCTCGAGACCGGGTTCGTGCCCGCGGAGCTTCAGGCCGCCGCCATGCCGTTCGGCGACCCGTTCCACGATGGGCAAGCCGAGACCGCTTCCGTCGCTGCGTTCCGAAACCTGGCCGAAACGCTGAAGCGCGGTCTGTATCTGCTCCTCAGTCAACCCCTTGCCGTCGTCCCTGACGACAATCGTTGCCGCTTCGGGCGCGGTCTCCAGCGCGACGGTGATCTCGGACAGGCCCGCACCGCCATGCTTCATGGCATTGTCCACCAGATTGGACACCGCCTCGCGGATCATCGTCCGGTCTCCGGTGACGGAGATATCCCCGTCCGGCATCCGTGCGGTAACCGCCGGTCCGCCGTTGCTTCTGCCCTGAAAGTCCCTTGTCACGCCATCGACCAATTCATTGACCGAAAACGTTTCCTGCGCCGAAGCCGGGCTGATCGACTTGGTGCGCTCATAGGTCAGGAGCTTCTGAGCCAGGAGGCTCGTCTCCTTCGCGGCGTCGACGAGATCCCCCGCGCGTTCGCGCATGGCCACCTCGTCCGGGGCAGATCGCAGCGATTCCGCCAGTGCCAGAACACCGGCAACCGGGTTGCGCAGCTGATGGGCGGCATTTGAAATGAATTCGCTCTGTGTGGCCATGGCTTCGGACACCTGGCCCAGCAGGCGGTTGAGGGTCCGCACGATACCTTCCACCTCCACCGGAACGGGTCTTTGAATGGGTTTCAGCACTTCGCCGGAGCGCAGGTCGATCGCCTGTTGCAAGTCGTTCAACGGGTGCAGTCCGATGCGGATGCCAAACCAGACGATCAGCGAAAGGGACGTGATGATGGACGAGATCGTCACCAGCGAGCGCAGCATCAGGTCCTGCACGAAGGCCGCGCGGATGGCGACGTCCTGCCAAACCGTCGTGGTGAAAAGACCGCTGAAGTCATCGACCTGCATGCGGGTGCGCATGCGAAACCCGCGCACGTCCCGGCCGAGGTATTCCGCGTTGAAATAGACAGGGCTGAAATCGCCGTCGCCTGCCAGCGGTATACCCACCGGTGGTGTTGCATAGCCGGTGACGATGACGCCGTCGGGCGCGTAGACGTGGTAGAAGACCCGTCCGCCCGATGTGTCGGACAGGATCTTGCGCGTGCTCGGTGCCAGGGCATCGCCGCCGGACAGGGCAACATCGTTGGCAACCGCGAGCGCTGCCGACTGCAGGCTCCTGTCAAAGACCTCGCCTGCGGTGACGCGCGCGTTGTTCAATTGCCACAGGCCGGTCGCACCGGCGATGAACAGCAGGGGAACGAGGATGATCAGGGTCAGGCGCAGGCGCAGAGAATAGGTTCTCTTCATGCGGACGCCTTGCCCAGGGAATAGCCGATGCCGCGATGAACCTGGATATTGACGCCGTAAGGAGCAAGCCGCTTGCGCAGCCGGGAAACATAGACTTCGATGACTTTCTCGTCCGTCTCGCTGCCCGCACCGTAAAGCTGATCCAGAAGGCTCGCCTTGGAAACCGTCCGCCCGTTGGCCTGCGCCAGCGCGGCTAGCAGCGCGAGTTCGCGCCTCGGAACTTCCAGCGCCGTTCCGCCGTCAAGCAATTGCAGCGCGCCGGCATCCAGTCTCAGCGGACCGATCTCGATGAGCTGCCGCGGCACGACCCCCTTTCGCCGCCCAAGCGCGCGGATCCTGGCCGCAAGCTCTTCCATTTCAAAAGGCTTGACCAGATAGTCGTCTGCACCTGCGTCCAGTCCCATCACCCGGTCTTCCGTTTCTGACCGGGCGGTCAGAAGAATGACCGGCCTCGGATCATCGCGCTCCCTGAGATCCGTCAGAAGGTCCAGCCCGCTCCTGCCGGGCAGGTTGATGTCCAGAATGACGAGATCGCCGCCTTCCTGTTTCAGGAATACATCCGCCTCGTCGCCGTCATGGAGAATATCCACCGAGTGGCCAGCATCGCGCAGCTGATAGGCAATCCCCTTTGCCAGGCTGACATTGTCTTCTACGAGTGCGATCCGCATTTTTATTCTTTTTTCGATGAAAGCTTGTTGCAAGCTTCGCAGGGAACACTGCCAGCATCAAGTCGCTTTTGCGAGCGCTGAGAGTGAGGCTGCGGGAACACACAGCCCGCGCCATTGGGAGGAAAACATGGTTTTGAAAAAGCTTGCGCGCCAGCTGGCGCTGAGTGTGACACTTGCTGCCGGTGCCTTCGTACCGGCCCAGGCCCTTGCGGCCGATCTCGATCTTTCCGGCAAAACAGTCGAATGGGTCATTCCCTTCTCCGAGACCGGCGGCTCCGCCAAGTGGGCCAATTTCTACGCGCCGCTCCTGAGCGAAGCGCTTCCGGGCCAGCCGACCGTCGTCGTGAAATTCATGCCGGGTGCCGGTTCCACAAAAGGTGCCAACTGGTTCCAGAACCAGAAATTCGCCGATAGCGAAGGCACGGTGATCTTCGGATCTTCCGGTTCGACCCAGTTCCCGTACCTGCTCGGCGATCCGCGCGTGCGCTACGATTACAAGGACTGGAACGTGGTTCTGGCGTCCGGTACGGGCGGTGTCGCCTACCTGCCGCCGGACCTGGCCGCGCAGATGAGCGGCAACGATGCCAGCGCGCTGAAAGAGACCGATTTCATCTACGGTTCCCAGGGCGCGACGCGGCTTGATCTCGTTCCGCTTCTGGCCTGGGAAATGCTCGGCCTGAATGTCGAGCCCGTCTTCGGCATCAAGGGCCGCGGTGACGGCCGTCTCATGTTCGAGCGCGGTGAAGCCAACATCGACTACCAGACGTCTTCGTCCTACCTGAAAGGCGTGACGCCGCTGGTCGAGGCCGGTACCGCCGTGCCAATGATGAGCTGGGGTGCGCTGGATGCCGACGGCAACATCGTCCGCGATCCGACATTCCCCGACATGCCGACCTTCAAGGAGGTCTGCGAGGCAACCGAAGGCTGCGAAACCTCGGGCGAGAAATGGGATGCCTGGAAGGCCTTCTTCATCGCCGGTTTCCCGGCCCAGAAGATGGTGTTCCTGCCGAACGGCGCATCCCAGGATGCAATCGACACCTATTCCAAGGCCTTTGACGCGGTCAAGGCACGCGGCGACTTCGCGGAGATTTCCGCAGGACGGCTCGGCAAGTACCCGCAGATGACCGGTGCCGAGGCCGACAGCGCCCTGAAAAGCGCGACCGAAGTGCCCGACAGCGCGAAGGAATTCGTGGTCGGCTGGCTGCAGGAGCGCTACGGCGTTTCCCTCAAGTAACAGCACTTTTGCCCGTCCGGGCTGACCGGACGGGCTCCCTTTTCTGAAAACAAAATCCGGGGCGATCCAGTGGACATTCTTGGCACCGCTTTACCTGCGCTCGCCGATGCGTCGGCGATGATCTTTCAGCCCGCCGTCATCGGCTACCTGATTCTCGGCGTGGTGATGGGCCTTTGCGTCGGGGTCTTCCCGGGGCTCGGCGGCATCGCCGGCCTGTCGCTGCTGCTGCCGTTCATGTTCGGCATGGATCCCGTGCTCGGTCTTGCCCTCATGATCGGCATGGTCGCCGTCGTCCCGACATCGGATACGTTCGCTTCCGTCCTCATGGGCATCCCGGGTTCTTCCGCCTCGCAAGCGACCGTTCTCGACGGCTTTCCGCTCGCCAAGAAAGGTGAGGCTGCGCGCGCCCTTTCCGCCGCCTTTGCGTCGTCGCTTTTCGGCGGTCTGGTCGGTGCGGCGTTCCTGACCGTCTTCATCCTGGTCGCGCGTCCGATCGTGCTGGAGTTCCGGACCCCGGAACTTTTGATGATCACGCTGTTCGGCCTGTCGATGGTCGGCATTCTGGCCGGTCAGGTCGCCATCAAGGGCATCGTTGCCGCCGGTCTCGGCCTGATGGTCGGAACCATCGGCGAAGGCGACAGCGCCGGCGCGCTGCGCATGGCGACTTATGACATGCCTTATCTCACCGACGGCCTGAAACTGGTCATTGTCGGTCTCGGCATCTTCGCGATCCCGGAAATTGTCGCCCTTCTGCGCCAGGACCGCGCGATTTCGGAGCGCTCCATGCTCGGCGGCGGCTGGCTTCACGGCGTGCGCGACTGGTTCGCCAATATCTGGCTCAGCATCCGCTGTTCGCTGATCGGCGTCACGGTCGGCGTCATTCCCGGCCTCGGCGGCTCCGTTGTCGACTGGATCGCCTATGGCCACACCGTTCAGACCTCCAAGGACAAGTCCAAGTTCGGCAGCGGCGACATTCGCGGCGTGATCGGGCCGGAAAGCTCCAACAACGCCAAGGAAGGCGGCGGCCTGGTGCCGACGCTTCTGTTCGGTATTCCGGGCTCCGGCTCCATGGCCGTCTTCATCGGCGCGGTCGCGCTGCTCGGCTCCGGCCAGATCGAGGTCGGGCCGTCGATGCTGAAGAACAATCTCGACGTCACCTATGCGATCGTGTGGCTGCTTGCACTCGCAAACGTCGTCGGAACGATCATCTGCATTCTCGGGTCCGGCGGGATCGCGCGCCTGACAACCATTCCGTTCGCGCTGCTGGCGCCGTTCCTGTTCATGATCATCTCGTTTGCCGCGTTCCAGTCGGGCCAGAACCTGATGGATCTCGTGGCGCTGTTCGCCATCGGCCTGCTCGGCATCCTGATGCGGCGTTTCGACTGGTCGCGGCCCGCCTTCCTGATCGGTTTCGTTCTGTCGAATCCGGCCGAGACCTACACCAACCAGGCGGTCCAGATCGCCGCATCGCGCTTCCGCAAGGGCTTCGCGGAAGGCATGGAGTACATCTTTTCGCCGATCGTGATCGTCCTCATCATCATCACGATCGTCTCGGTCGTCATCGGCCTGCGCCAGTCCAAGAACATTCGCGCAGAAGGCGATGTTCCCACGGGCAGCAAGCGCGCGCCGCTGATCTTCCTGCTGGCGATCTTCGCTTACCTTGCCTTTGCGTTCACCAACGCATCGCTGATCCCCGACTATGCCTCCGCAGACCGGGTCTTCCCGCAATTCGTCGGCCTGGTGTCGATCATCGGCTGCCTGATCCTTTTGTTCCGGATGCGCACCAGCCCCGAGACCAGCCCGCTGTTCAGTGACAGCGAGGCCGGAAATTCGGAAGGCAACCAGCACGGCCTTTGGCCGACCCTGGCCTGGTTTGCCGGCCTTTTGATCCTGACGTCGCTGATCGGGTTCATCCTGGCGCTTGCCGGCTTCCTGGTGGCCTTCATCCACTATCGCGCAAAACGAAGCCTTCCGTATGCACTCGGCTATGGTGCCTGCGGGATCGCGTTCATGTGCGGCATGGCCTGGCTGCTCAACCGCGATTTCCCGCCGGGACTGCTGCAGTCCTATGTCACTCTGCCGTGGCCACTGACGTAAGGCAGCGGCATGACGCTCTCGCTGCTCTGTCTTGCCGGCGACGGCATCGGCCCGGAGATCATGGCCGCCACGAAACACATCGTGGCGGCTGCCTGCGCCAGATCGGGCGAACGGATCGAACTCACGGATCGCACCATCGGTTTTGCGTCCCTGGAGACCGGTGACAGCACAATTGAAGATGCCGTCATAAGAGCCGCGCTCGCCGCGGACGGTGTCATTCTCGGGCCGGTCTCACACAATGACTATCCGCCAAAGGAAGCCGGCGGCCTCAATCCGTCGGGCGTGCTGCGCAGGAAACTCGATCTCTACGCCAACATCCGGCCCGCTCGGAGTTTCAGCGGCTTGCCGACGCCGACAGGCGTGGATGTCGACCTCGTCATCTTCAGGGAAAACCTGGAGGGGTTCTACGCCGACCGCAATCTATACGCCGGGAGCGGCGAATTCATGCCGGTGCCGGGTGTGGCGATGGCGATGCGGCTGATAACCGAGCGCGGCAGTGAACGGATCGGACGCGCGGCCTTCCGTTTCGCCGAGAGCACCGGCCGCAAAAAGGTCACGGCTGTTCACAAGGCGAACGTGATGCGCACGAGCGACGGCCTGTTTCTGGAAGTGATCCGGCGGATCGCCGCGGACCATCCACGTCTCGAATATGACGAGGTGCTGGTCGATGCGGCGGCGGCGCTGCTGGTCCGCGATCCGGGCCGCTTCGACGTCATCGTGACGACCAACATGTTCGGTGACATCCTGTCGGACCTTGCGACCGAACTTGCCGGCGGGCTCGGACTGGCAGCCTCCCTGAATGTCGGCCCAAACAATGCGGCGGCACAGGCCCAGCACGGTTCCGCACCGGACATTGCCGGGCAGGACCGGGCAAACCCGACGTCCCTGATCGGCTCGGCGGCCATGTTGCTGCGCCACCTCGGACAGGCCAAGGCCGCTAAGGCGATCGACAGCGCCCTCAAAACCGCACTCGCCCACCCGGAGACCCGGACGGCGGACCTCGGAGGTCCGCTCGGCACGCAGGCCTTTGCCTCCGTCCTGGTCAAACTCATAGAGGAAAGCGACGCATGACGCAGACAGCCATCCCCTTTCTCTTCATGCGCGGGGGATCCTCGCGCGGACCCTACATGAACCGCAGCGATCTGCCGGAAGATCTCGACCGGCTGTCGGAGGTGCTGGTTGCCATCGTCGGTGCGGGTCATCCGTTCAATATCGACGGCATCGGCGGCGGAACCGCGGTGACGACCAAGGTCGCCATGCTCTCGAAATCCGAGGACGACTGGGCGGGCGTGGACTATTTCTTTGCGCAGGTCAGCGTCGAGGAGAAACTCGTCGACTACAAGCCGTCCTGCGGCAACATCCTTGTCGGCGTCGGACCGGCGGCCATCGAGATGGGACTTGTCGAGCCTGTCGGCGATGTCACCGAGGTCAGGATCCGCGCTGTCAACACGGGCACGCGCGTTGCCGCGCTTGTCCAGACACCGGGCAAACAGGTCCGCTACGACGGCAGGGCATCGATCGACGGTGTCCCCGGCACGGCTTCGCCCATCCAGTTGCAGTTCATGGATGTTGAGGGCAGCGCAACGAGCGGCCTGTTTCCGACCGGACAGGCAAAGGAAGAGATCAACGGCCTGGAGGTTTCCTGCATGGATGTCGCCATGGCGATGGTCATCGGCCGCGCCGAGGACTTCGGGATCACCGGGTATGAAAGCGCGGCGGAGCTGGATGCGAACAAGGCACTCTTTGAAAAGATGGAAGCCGTGCGGCTGATTGCCGGCGAACGAATGGGACTGGGAGACGTGACCAAATCCGTCATTCCGAAGTTCGGACTGCTGGCACCGGCGCGTGAGGGGGGCACCGCAGCCGTCCGCTATTTCATGCCGTGGAACTGCCATCCAACCCTGGCGGTCACAGGCTCGCAGTGCCTGTCGTCCTGCATACTGGCTCCCGGCACGGTTGCCGAAGGCCTCGTACCCGCACCACCGTCGTCTCCGGTACGGATTGAACTGGAACACCCGATGGGGAAAATGGAAGTCGTGATAGACTACGGCGGCAAGGACGGGCAGTACCATGTCATTTCCGCCGGATTGATGCGCACCGCCCGCAAACTCGCCGCGGGCGACGTCTTCGTTCCGGGCGAAGTCTGGTCCGGATCCTGAAAGGCAGCGCCGGAGGCAGGACAGGAGAACAGGATGCATTTCGAAGACAGTCTTAATGAAGCCCGCGCCGCGCTGGAATGCGCGCGGCAGTCAATCGCGGATGAAATCAGGGATTACCCGACACCCGTTTCCGGCTGTGATGCGCAGTATAACCACCTCCTGTCAAAGCGCGCGCAGATCACCAGGGCGCTGACTGCCTTGCACATGGACGTGTTCGTACCGACCCCCCGGACACTGGTTGAAGGCAGCGGTGTGGAGAGCCGATGAAAGTACATATTCTGGACGACTGGTTCGATACGCTGCGCACGCTGCCGTGTTACGCCAAACTCGAAAATCACGACGTCACGGTCTGGACAGACCATGTCGAGGATCCGGCCGTTCTGGCAGCGCGCCTCGAAGCGGCGGAAGCGGTGGTCCTGTTCCGGGAACGCACAAAGATCACGGCTGACCTGCTTGACCGGCTTCCGGGCCTGAAACTGATTTCCCAGCGCAGCGTCTATCCGCATATCGATGTCGATGCCTGTACCAGGAACGGCGTCCTGCTCTGCTCCAACATGCATGCGGGCACACCCAGCTACGCGGCGGCCGAACTCACCCTGACGCTGATCCTGGCGAGCTTCCGGCAAATCCCCGAACAGGTCGCCTCGATCCGGGAAGGCAACTGGCAAATGGGGGTCGGCCGGAGCCTGCGCGGCAGAACACTCGGCCTCTACGGCTATGGCCGCATCGCCAAGGCAGTCGCCGGCTACGCGAACGCCATCGGCATGAATGTGCAATGGTGGTCCTCGGATGCCGGACGCGCACGGGCAGAGGTCGACGGCGTTCGGTTGGCCGAGAGCCGGGACGCCTTCTTCGGAACGTCGGACATTGTCAGCCTGCATGTGCGGTTGAAACCGGACACGAAAGGCATCATCACGGCGTACGATCTCGCCGCCATGCGACCGCGGTGCCTTCTGGTCAACACGTCCCGTTCGGGCTTGATCGTCCAGGGTGCGCTTGAAGCCGAGGTCGCACGAAACAGGATCTTCGCCGCCGTCGACGTCTTCGACACGGAACCGCTGACCGACACCGCCAACCCGCTGCTCACCCATCCGAACGTACTGCCAACGCCGCATATCGGGTATGTGACCGAAGATGAATTCGATCTGCAGTTCTCCGACATCTTCGACCAGGTGAATGCCTATTCCAGCGGCGAGCCGATCAACATGATCAACCCGCAGGTCTGGACCGGCGGCTAAGACTGACACAGGTGCTCCGGGGTCGCGCACGGTCCGGCCATGGCCGGGCATCCCGGACACGGGCAGCAGGTGTCAGGCGGCCTCTTCCTGCAGAATGCGCCGCAAACCCTCGATCTTGGGTGAACGGCTGTTCCTGGGCCAGATCAGCAGCGTGCGGATCCGGTTCTGACCGTCCGGCAACGTATTGATGCGCAGGCGGCGGCTTTCGGGAAAGGTCGCGATCACGCTTTTGGGCACAAGCGCGGCCCCCATGCCGGTCAGAACGCAGCCAAGCATCGCGTGATACGAGCCGAGCTCGATCGTGCGCTCCGGCATCTCGTCGCGGAGCGCATACCACTCCTCCAGTCTGCGCCTGTGCGGACAGCCGTGTTCGAACACGATCATGGTGCCGGGCACGCACCCCCGGCGGTCAATGGGGGGATGCTCCGTCGACGTGACGATGACCGGTTCCTCCTCGAAGGCGACGATCGAGTCGAACCTGGCCTCGGCAACCGGTTCGGCCACGAGCGCAGCATCAATCTCACCGGCCAGGAGCGCGTTGGCCAACTGTGTCGGGTTTCCCGTTCTGAGTTCCAGAACGACATCGGGAAACTTTTGCGCATAGATCGAAAGAGGGGCGGGAAGACGCACGGCGGCCGTGCTTTCCATTGATCCCAACCGGAATACACCGCGCGGCCTGCCTCCCTGAACGGCGGCCTCCGTCTCGCTCGCCAGGGCAAGCAACCGGTCCGCATAGTCCAGCAGGGTCCGGCCTGCGGGCGTCAGCACGAGACGCTTTCCGCGCCGGTCGAACAATTTGGTGTTCAACTTGTCTTCCAACTGCCGGACCCGGGTCGTGACGTTGGATTGCACACGATGAAGCTTTTCGGCAGCCCGGGTGATGCCGCCCTCGCGCACGACGGCAACGAATATCTTCAGGTCACTCAGTTCCATGCATCTCTTTCTGAGAATGTTTTGTTCTCAATTATTCATTTTTCCTCATGAAAGGAAAGCCGTATGTCCAGACCTGTCCTGAAGATGCCAACCCATCCAGGATCTGAAAACGGGAGATACAAATGTCAAATGGTTACTGGGTCGTTCGGGTTTCGGTCAAAAACGCGGAGAATTATCCCGCCTACCTTGCAGCGGCCAGACAGGCGTTCGAGAAATACGACGCGCGCTTTCTCGTCAGGGGCGGTCAATTCCGGGACCCGGAAGGCACGTCCCGCGACCGGAACGTCGTCGTCGAGTTCAAGGACTTCCAGACGGCTCTTGCCTGCTACGACTCGCCGGAATATCAGGCGGCGCGCAAGATCAGAATGGCGAACGCGGAGGCAGATTTCCTGATCATCGAAGGCACCTGATGCTTTCGGGCGCCCCCGCCGCCAATGCCTGCTGCCGGAAGGAAACGAAGCCCGTCACACACGGTTGGCGGGCTTCCTTCTGTCTGAATTCCGAGCCCTGAAAACACCGCGACCTGTGTTTTTTGATGACACATCCCGGACGAGGCGCCTGGGTTCACGTGGTTTCCGCCCGCGACCGCAACATAGTGTACCGGTTTTCAAGGCTGTCAACGCAGAGGGTAAAACGCTGACTGTTCCGGCCGGCGTGTAATAGTTTTGCGGAAGCGAAACTCAAAAAGAAAACCATTTAAATTCATAATCTTAATGGATACTCTGGCCTTGAGAAATCCGTTTTGCGACGCTTACTTCCCGCAACGGCAGCACCGATATCCACCTGGCCAGGATCGAGAATTAATAATGTGAGATTATATTTATATAGGTAATATAATAGCTCCAATTATTGATCGTGACGCATTATTTTGCATGCTTAATTTCTGATCGCGCATCCGCTCGACACCGCCGATAGCGCCCTCCCGCGCCATCATAGTTCTGTTTCCCGCGTGCTGCTTTTCCACTCCCGACAGCAGCAGCATGATCGCAAGGAGATTTACATGAATTTCAAAGGTTTTCGAACGGCTCTTGCCATCTCCGCCTGCCTGGCGCTCACGCCTGCCGCTGCCGAGGAGGTCTACAACGTCGCCCTGGACGGCACCTTCGCCCCCCACGCGATGCCGAAGCTCGACGGCGGTGTCGAAGGCTTCAACGTCGATCTTGCCGAAGCACTCGGCAAGGAAATGGGCGCGACGCTGAACGTCACCGCAGCGCAGTGGTCAGGCCTCCTGCCGGGCATGCAGGCCGGCACCTACGACTTCCTCGTTGCACCGACAACCGTCACCGAAGAACGCACCAAGAGCATCCTCTTCAGCGAGGGCTATCTGAACACCGACTTCCAGTTCGTCGTCAAAGCCGAAGCGGAAGACATCGACAGCCTCGACGGCTTCAAGGGCAAGACCATCGCCGTCAACAAGGGGTCCGCCTACGACAAGTGGGCCCGTGACCTGACCGATGAGGTCGGCTGGGTGGTCGAATCCTACGGCACCAACAGCGATGCGGTGCAGGCTGTCCTGTCCGGACGCGCCTTCGCCAATGTCGCCGGCAATACGGTCAGCGCGTGGGCCGTGAAGAAAACCCCGGCGCTGAAGCTCTCCTACCTGCATTCCACCGGCAAGGTCTTCGCCATTCCGTTCCCGAAGGACAAGCCCGAACTCCGGGCGAAAGTCGAAGGCGCGCTGGAATGCCTCAAGTCCAAGGGCGTGCTCGCGGAACTGTCCGAAAAGTGGTTCGGCGTCACGCCGGCCGAAGGCTCGGCAGCCGCGACGGTCTATCCCGGATACGGCGTCCCCGATCTGGAGGGATACGTGTCCGAACCTCACGAGCTGAGCTGCTCCTGATCTTTTTCAAGAAAGACAAGCCGGGCGGGCCGCCAGAGCCTGCCCGGCCCTGTTCTGACTTCAGGAATTTTCCGCGTGTCGCACAGACTGCCCATCCTAACGATCGACAATCTTCACCTTCGCTACGGCGATGTCGACGCCCTCCGGGGCATCACCCTGGAGGCCGGAACCGGAGAGATGACGTTCCTGATCGGGCCGTCCGGGTCCGGCAAAAGCAGTCTCCTGAGATGCTGCAACCGCCTGGAAACGCCGACTTCGGGTAAGATCTATGTGGATGGAGAAGACATCACCCATCGCGCCATCAATCTGAACCGCGTCCGGCGCGGAATAGGCATGGTCTTCCAGTCGTTCAATCTCTACCCGCATATGAGCGCGAAGGGCAACGTCATGCTGGCGCTGCGAAAGGTTCTCGGCAAAAGCCGAGCGGAGGCGGAGTCCATTGCCCTGCGGCAGCTGGAGCGCGTCGGCCTGTCGGACCGGGCGGGACACTACCCGAACCAGCTTTCGGGCGGTCAGCAGCAAAGGGTCGCGATAGCCCGCTCACTGGCGCTTGAACCAAAAATCATGCTGTTCGACGAACCGACCAGCGCGCTGGACCCGGAACTGGTCGGAGAGGTTCTGAAAGTCATGCGGCAGCTCAAAGACGACGGCATGACCATGCTCGTCGTCAGCCACGAGATGCGCTTTGCGAAAGCCGCATCCGATCACGTGGTGTTCATGGCGGAAGGACAGATCGTGGAAGCCGGCCCTCCCGGGCAGATCTTCGACGAACCGGTGCACGCGCGCACGCGGACTTTCCTGCAAGAATCCTATCACTAGAGCCCAATTGAATGAGATGACCCGTTTCGACCGCTTCGTGGACACCTTCTTCAAACCGGAGGTGATGCAGCAATACTGGCCCGACATCGTCAGCGGCCTGTTCGTGACCTGCCAGATCGCGATCCTGGTCATTGTCAGCGGCATTGCGCTCGGCCTCGCGCTCGCGGTTCTGCGCAGCTACGGTTACAGGGCGATCAATCTGCCGATCATCATCTTCGTGGATCTGCTGCGGGCGCTGCCGCCCCTCGTTCTCATTCTCATCCTCTATTTCGGCCTGCCCAATCTCGGGATCAACCTTTCCGGGTTTCTTGTCCTGTGGATGGTTCTGACGCTGGTTCTGTCGGCCTTTGCCGAGGAGATCTTCTGGGCAGGCATTCTCTCGGTTCCGGAAGGACAGTGGCAGGCCGCCCGGTCGACCGGGCTGGGGCGCTTTCAGACGCTGATCTATGTCGTCATCCCCCAAGCGGTGCGGATGACGGTCGCGCCGCTGACCAACCGGACGATCGCGATCACCAAGAACACCGCGCTCGGCATGGTGATCGGTGTTCCCGAACTTCTCAATCAGGCCACCACGGCCCAATCCTTCGCAGCCAACGCAACCCCGCTGATGATGGCAACGATCGCCTATCTCATCCTCTTCATTCCGGTGGTCTATGCGGGACGGCGGCTTGAAAAGGCGTATGCCTGGAGGCGGCCCTGATGGACCAGATCCTGCTTCAGTTCTTCAATCTCGACATCATGGTACAGGCCTGGCCGATCATGCTGCGCGGGTTCGGCATGACGCTGCTGCTCTGCATCGTCGTCATTCCCAGCGGGCTTCTGGGCGGACTTGCCGTCGCGCTCCTGAGCACATCCGAAAAGCGCTGGATCCGATGGCCTGTCGCCGTCCTGGTAGACATCTTCAGGGCCATCCCGCCGCTCGCCCTCCTGATCATGATTTCAGCCGGGTTGCCATTTGCCGGCATTCGCCTCAGCCCGTTCGCAGCCGTCTGCCTGTCCTTCCTGTTGAACAATTCCGCCTATTACGGCGAGATCTACCGGGCCGGGATCGAATCGATCGGCACGGGCCAGGACGAAGCGGCGAGATCGACCGGCCTCACCGGGTTTCAGTCCATGGTCTACGTGATCCTGCCGCAAGCCGTCAGGAACGTTTTACCCGACCTTGTCAGCAATACCATCGAAGTGGTCAAACTGACATCGCTTGCCAGTGTCGTCGCCTTTGCCGAACTGCTCTACTCTGCCGACATGGCCCGTTCCGTTACTTACAACGCTTCGCCAATCGTCATGGCTGCGTGCTTTTACCTTGTGCTCCTGTGGCCGGCCGTCCGTCTGGCCAGCCGCCTGGAACGCAAGCTTTCGACATGATCAGGAGATCGATTGATGCGTGAGATCGTAACCGCCGCACTGCAAATGGGCCCGATCCAGAAGGCCGATACGCGTAAGGACGTGGTCGAGCGGATGATTGCGCTCCTCGATAGGGCAAAGGATGCCGGCGCGACGCTCGCCGTGTTCCCAGAGCTTGCTCTGACGACTTTTTTCCCGCGCTGGTACATGGAAGATCAGGCGGACGTCGACAGCTGGTTCGAAACGGAGTTGCCATCGGCGGAAACCCGGCCGCTTTTCGACCGCGCAAAGGCTTACGGCATCGGCATGTATCTGGGATATGCGGAGAAAACGGCGGATGGCCACCACTTCAACACGTCCGTCCTGGTGTCGCCGCGAGGTGACATCATCGGAAAATACCGGAAAGTCCATCTTCCGGGCCATTCGGACTACGATACCGAGCGCGCCTTTCAGCATCTGGAAAAACGCTACTTCGAACCGGGAGACCTCGGATTTCCCGTCTGGCGAAGCCAGGGCGGCATCCTGGGAATGTGTATCTGCAATGACCGGCGCTGGCCGGAAACCTATCGCGTCATGGGGCTGCAGGGCGTCGAGATGGTAATGCTCGGCTTCAATACGCCAGCGGTTAATTCCCAGATGTCCAAGGAAGGGCCGGAGGACCGCCTGTTCCATCACCGCCTGAGCGTTCAGGCGGGCGCTTACCAGAACGCCACCTGGGTGATCGCGGTCGCAAAGGCCGGCGTCGAGGACGGGCATCCGCTGATCGGCGGCAGTCTCATTGTCGACCCGAACGGAAAAATCGTTGCTGAAAGCAAGACGGAGGACGACGAAATCCTCGTCCACCCCTGCGACCTCGACCTGTGCAATTTCGGCAAGGAGACAATTTTCGACTTCGCAAGGCACAGGCGGATCGAGCACTACGGTCTAATCACTGGGCGGACCGGCGTCGAACTGCCGCCGGAATGAGCTGATGTTCCTAGATTTCACGGCCCTGTTGCCGAAGCAGCGTTACAAGCTACTCACCGCCACCGTGGTCCCGCGCCCGATCGCGCTGGTCAGCACGACCTCGCCCGACGGGGTGGTCAACGCCGCGCCTTTCAGTTTCTTCAACGTCTTTTCCGAAGATCCCGCGCTTGCCATCCTTGGACTGGAATCGCGCCGCGACACCGGGACGATCAAGGACACGACCCGGAACATCATCGAGAGCGGCGAACTGGTCATAAACCTTGCGGACAGGAACATGGCGTCCGAAATGGCTGCCTGCGCCGCGGATCTCGGACCGGACCGCAGCGAACTCGACTTCGCGGGCCTGACATCAACGCCATCCCATATCGTCGCGCCGCCCGGTATTGCCGAAGCGCCGATCCGCTTCGAATGCCGCCTGTTCGAAATGCGCCAGATCACGCCACTCAGGCATCTGTGCATCGCCGAGATACTTGCCTTTCATGCCAGGCCGGGACTGGTCGACGCCGCGACCCTGCATGTCGATGCGTCTGCCTATATGCCGGTCGGACGGCTGCACGGCACCGAGTATTGCGAAACGCAAGACCGTTTTAATCTTACCGTTCCGCAGCCCGGCAGCTAGCTGGCCGCGGACCGTCACGTTTGGAGGAGAACACACATGAAGCTGACCGTGGACGCCAGGGGCGTCTTCATCATTTCAGCCACACCCTTCACGGACACCGGTGCCATCGACTATGACAGCGCCGACCGGCTCGTGGAGTTTTATCTCGACAAGGGCGTAACCGGCATGACCATCCTCGGCATGATGGGCGAAGCGCCGAAACTGTCGGGGGACGAATCCACCGCCTTTCTGACCCACATGCTCGAACGGGTCGCCGGACGCGTGCCGGTCATCGTCGGCGTCTCCAGTCCCGGTATCGACAACCTGGCACACCTGTCGCATGCGGCCATGGATCGGGGCGCCGCCGGCGTGATGGTCGCGCCCATGCGGGGTCTGGCGACCGAAGACAGGCATTACGGCTATTTCGCGCAGGTCTTCGAAGCGCTCGGCCCCGATGTTCCGGTCTGCTACCAGGACTTTCCCCTGAGCACTGGCGTCTCGATTTCAGCCACCCTGTTCAATCGGCTCGTTCAGGACTTCGAACAGCTGGTCATGTTGAAGCACGAGGACTGGCCGGGCCTGAACAAGTTGACTGCTGTCCGAGCAGCCGCCTCTGAAACCGGGGCCCGCCGGGTGTCGGTCCTGTGCGGGAACGGCGGACTGTTTCTTCCCGAAGAAATGATCCGCGGCGCGGATGGCGCCATGACAGGTTTTGCGTTTCCTGAGATGCTGGTGGGTGTCGTCAACCTCTGCAGCGCCGGCAAGACGGCGGAGGCAAGCGATCTGTTCGATGCCTACCTGCCGATCATACGCCTCGAACAGCAGCCGGGAGCAGGACTGGCAATCCGCAAGGAAATCCTGAAACGCCGCGGCGCGCTCTCGTCGGCCGCGACACGGCGGCCCGGCCCCAGACTGACGGCGGAAGACATCGCGGATCTGGACAGGCTTCTCGCCCGTCTCGACATGCATTTGAAGGACATGGTCCATGGATCTTGAACTTGACACCAGAAGAGCACTCGTTCTGGCCTCCAGCCAGGGGCTTGGCCTCGGCATCGCAACGGCGCTGGCAAGGGAAGGCGCCCATGTCTGTCTGTCCGGCCGCTCGGAAGACAAGCTGGCGGAGGCCGCAGAACAACTGGTCAACAGCGGGCTCAAAGCCGACTACGTGGTGTGCGATCTCTCCGCCGAAACAGCAGCAGACGATGTTTATCAGGCAGCGTGTGGCAAACTCGGACGCGTGGACATTCTGGTGAACAATACCGGCGGCCCGCCTCCCGGCCCTACCACCGCACACTCCGCCGGCCTGTGGCGCACGCAGTTCGACACCATGGTCACGCGGCTGATAGAAGTGACCAATCTCTGCCTGCCCGGCATGGCCGAAAACGGCTGGGGCCGCATCCTGACGGTCGCCTCGTCCGGCGTGGTGCAGCCGATCCCGAACCTTGCCATGTCGAACACGCTGCGCTCCGCCCTCATCGGCTGGTCGAAATCGCTCGCCGCCGAAGCCGCCGGCAATGGCATCACCTCCAATGTGCTTGTTCCGGGCAGAATTCACACTGCCCGTGTCGACGAATTGGACGGCAAGGCGGCCGAGCGCCAGGGCAAAACGCTGGACGCGATCCGGACCGCATCCAGGGCGACCATTCCGGCCGGCCGCTACGGCGCAGTCGAGGAATTCGCCGATGTCGCCGCCTTCCTGTGTTCGGCCCGTGCAAGCTATGTCACCGGGAGCGTCGTGCGCTGTGACGGCGGCCTGATCAAATCTGTCTGACGAGGAGCACCGAACCCATGGCTGACTATGACCTCATCATCAAGGGCGGAACCGTGGCCACCGCGACCGACACGTTCAAGGCGGACATCGGCATCAGGGACGGCCGCATCGCAGCGCTCGGTCTCGGACTGCAAAGCGCGGCAAGGACACTCGACGCGACCGGCAAACTGGTTCTGCCGGGCGGCATCGAAACCCATTGCCATATCGAGCAGGAATCCGCCACCGGTGCCATGACGTCGGACGATTACTACTCCGGCAGCGTATCGGCGGCGTTCGGCGGCAATTCAACCATCGTTCCTTTTGCCGCCCAGCATCGCGGCCAGACCATCACCGATGTCATCCGGACCTATGACGACCGGGCAGCGCCGAAATCCGTTCTCGACTATTCCTACCACCTGATCGTCTCCGACCCGACGGAGACCGTTCTGAACGAAGAACTGCCGATGGCGTTTGCGCGCGGCATCACCTCGTTCAAGGTGTTCATGACCTATGACAAGCTGATCGTTTCCGACGAGGCCATGCTCGACATTCTGGTCACCGCCAAGGAAAACGGCGGCCTGACGATGGTGCATGCCGAAAACAATGCGCTGATCAAGTGGATGGTGAACCGTCTGGTTTCGCGTGGCTACACGGCGCCGAAATATCACGCGGTCAGCCATCCGGCCGCGTCCGAAGCCGAGGCCATTCAACGGGGCATTGCCCTGGCCTCCTTCGTCGAAGCCCCGCTTCTGTTCGTGCATGTCTCCACCGACGCGGGTGCTCGGACAATTGCCGACGCACGCATGAACGGCCACATGATTTTCGGTGAAACCTGCCCGCAATACATGTTCCTGACCGCCGGCGATCTGGACAGGCCGGGCGCTGAAGGCGCGAAGTTTTGCTGCTCGCCGCCCCTCAGGGACCAGGCCACGCAGGATGTTCTGTGGCGCCACCTGAACGCCGGAACCCTGCAGCTCTACTCTTCGGACCACGCGCCCTACCGTTTCGATGAAACCGGCAAACTGTCGAGCGGCAGCAATCCGCCGTTCAACAGGATTGCCAACGGACTGCCCGGTATCGAACTCAGGGCGCCGCTTCTATTTTCGGAAGGTGTCACGAAGGGCCGCCTGTCGCTGAACGCGTTCGTCGCTCTGACATCCACCAATGCCGCCCGGCTGTTCGGGATGCAGGACCGCAAGGGCTCGATCGCCATCGGGCTGGACGCCGATATCGCGATCTGGGATCCGGAGAAAAAAACCCGGGTGACCGCCGCCGGCATGCACGACAACATGGACTATACGCCGTTCGAAGGCATGGAACTGACCGGCTGGCCGGTCACCGTGCTCAACCGCGGCAACACCATCGTCGATGGCGGAGAGCTCAAAGCCGAGCGCGGGGCCGGTCAGTTCGTCAAACGGCGCCCGTTCGACGGCACCGGTTTCGTTCCCTCGCGCGCGCCGGAAATGACGCCGGCGGCAAATTTTGGCGCAAACCTGTTCTAGGACCGACCCGAAATGCCGAAAAAGATCTTGGTCATCAATCCGAATTCCAATCCGGCGGTCACCGAAGGCTTCTCGGAGGCTGTCGAGCCGTTGCGCGTTGCCGGCGGCCCGCTGATCGAGTGTGTGACCCTGGAAAGCGGTCCGTTCGGCGTGGAGACCCAGCAGGACGTCGACAGCGTGATCCTGCCGTTGCGCGATCTCATGCTGGACAGGCGGGACGGCGATGCCTTCGTCATTGCCTGCTATTCCGATCCGGGCCTTGCGACCTGCCGCGAAGCACTGTCCAAACCGGTCTTCGGGATCCAGGAAAGCGGCCTGTTCGCCGCTCTGCAGAAAGGCGAAAGAGCGGGCGTGATTGCGCTCAGCCCACGGTCGATTGCCCGCCATCTGCCCTATGTCCGCCGGCTGGGCGTGGAAAGCCGGCTGGCCGCGGAACGTCCGTTGCACCTGTCCGTGGAAGAGGCAGAAAGCGACGAAGCGTTCGACCGCGTACTGGAAATTGCCACCGAACTGAAGACCCTGGATTTTGCGGACACGCTGGTGCTGGGGTGCGCCGGAATGGCGCGGCATCGCCAAAAGCTTGAAAAGGCCGTAGGATTGCCCGTGACAGATCCCACCCAGGCGGCTGTCGGACAGGCATTGGGCGCTGTGCTGCTGACGCCGTAGACCCTATAGACCCAGCCCGGAGCTCCGCTTGAAGATTACCCGGAAGAATGACCTGAGCCTCCGGCTTCTGGAGATTTTCGAAGCGCTGATGCGCTGCCAGACAACCGTCGGCGCTGCCGAAGATCTCGGCATTTCCCAGCCCGCGGTTTCCAACGGCATCAGCTCCCTGGAAAAACAGCTCGGCTTTTCCCTGTTCGAACGCACCGGACGAAAGCTGCAACCGACGGAAGATGCCCGCCTGTTCCTGGCGGAAGTCGAGCCGTTGTTTTCGATCCTGCGCAACATCGAGACGGAGGCCCGGGAACTGCGCGCGGCCAAGTCCGGCCGGCTGCGGCTGTCGACGACGCCGCCGCTCGGCCATGGCGCACTGCCGAGCATTCTGTCCGCCTTCCTCGAGGACCGGCCCAACGCAACCGTGCGCTACTCCGTGCGCAGGCTTGAAACCGTGCTGCACAACGTCAAGATGGGCATCGTCGACATGGGGTTTGTGCTCGGACTGAAAACCCATCTCGATCTCGATGTCATCGAACTGGCACAACAGAACATGGTCTGCGTGCTGCCAATCGGACATCCGCTCGAATCGAGAGCGGTTGTCAGTCCGCAGGACCTGGCTGGCAACCGTCTTATCGGCCTTGAGAGCCACATCGGCACAACGATCCGTCATGCCTTCGAGGAAACCGGTGCTCCCTTCGACGCCAAAGTGGAGGCGCGATACTGCCACACGGCATGTATTTTGGCAGCGCAGGGCATCGGTGCCGCGGTCGTTGACCCCTATTCGGCCCTTTTTGCCAGCAATCTCAACATCGTGACGCGGCCCTTCGTACCGGAGACAAAGATCGTGGCGAGCGTCGCCGTCCGGCGCGGCGCAAACATGCCGCGCATCGCCATCGATTTCATCGAACAGGTCAAGCGGGAACTTGCCCGGAAGGATTCTTCAGGGCTGGTCTAAGCAGGGGATCTTTAAACGCAAAAAAGCCCGCAGGCTTTTGCCATGCGGGCTGTTTTTGTTGGTTGCGGGAGCAGGATTTGGGAGTTTTTCTGCCCTTCTGCGTCGGGCTTTGGCCCTCCTTGATGGGGCCCGGGGAGGTTCTCGCCTGTATCACCCACCCGAATACGACAACAGCCCCACCCCTTACGGGATGAGGCTGTTGTCGAATTTGGTTGCGGGAGCAGGATTTGAACCTGCGACCTTCAGGTTATGAGCCTGACGAGCTACCGGACTGCTCCATCCCGCGTTATTTTTGTTTGCTCGGGAACCTAGGTTTCCGGCGCGGGCTTGTGCTTGCCCGGTGATTTCTGTTTTGCGCGTCCTCGATCCTACCGGATCTGCGGGCGTCGCGGGACTGCTCCATCCCGCGTTATTTTTGTTTGCTCGGGAACCTAGGTTTCCGGCGCGGGCTTGTGCTTGCCCGGTGATTTCTGTTTTGCGCGTCCTCGATCCTGCCGGATCTGCGGGCGTCGCGGGCCTGCTCCATCTGGGGCATGCCCTGGACTATTTTAGCCTTTGATGCTGCGCCGTTAAGGGACAAGAGTTCCGAAGCGCAGCGAAGGCAAGCGCAAGTGCGCGCCGGCCACGTTTGGCCGCCCTCGCGGAGGCCAGGGCGAAGCCCGATGCGGCCGTGAGCGCTATGTTGAAGAGTTTCAAACTGCGATTAGCAGGCCTGGCGGCGACCTACTCTCCCACACCTTAAGATGCAGTACCATTGGCGCTGGGGAGTTTCACGGCCGAGTTCGGGATGGGATCGGGTGGGGGCTCCCCGCTGAGGCCACCAGGCCGGCGAAGCGCAGTTTATGCTGTCGCAAAACTGGTTAGATCTGTCCTCACGGTTGAGCGGGCTTCGCCCTAACCTCCGGACGGGGCGCGCAAACATGCGCGGCGGCCGGTCGGCCTTGCGAACCTGCGGTTCGGGCTCTTTTCCCTTGCGGGTCCGGAGCCTAAGGCCTTCATGAGAACTGGTCTTTTCTTAATTATCTGTTTTCAGATTGGTTTTCTTCTTGTTCCGGAGTGTTTCAAGGGACAAGAACCGGAGCTTTGCTCCGCAAGCGCAAGTGCGCGCCGGCCACTTTTGGCCGCGTGGTTCGCAGGACAGGTCCGAAGGACCGGAACGTCCGTGAGAACATAAAAACCAATCTTTCCAAAGCGCCACGGGCGCTTTGGCAAAGATGAACATTGATTAATGAGAGCGATCAAGCCGAACGAGCTATTAGTAAAGCTAAGCTTCATGTGTTGCCACACTTCCACACGCTTCCTATCGACGTGGTGGTCTTCCACGGCTCTTCAGGGAGAACTGGTTTTGAGGTGGGTTTCCCGCTTAGATGCTTTCAGCGGTTATCCCTTCCGTACATAGCTACCCTGCAATGCGGCTGGCGCCACAACAGGTCCACCAGAGGTACGTCCATCCCGGTCCTCTCGTACTAGGGACAGATCCTCTCAATTCTCCTACACCCACGGCAGATAGGGACCGAACTGTCTCGCGACGTTCTGAACCCAACTCACGTACCACTTTAATTGGCGAACAGCCAAACCCTTGGGACCTGCTCCAGCCCCAGGATGTGATGAGTCGACATCGAGGTGCCAAACAATGCCGTCGATATGGACTCTTGGGCATCATCAGCCTGTTATCCCCGGCGTACCTTTTATCCGTTGAGCGATGGCCCTTCCACGAGGGACCACCGGATCACTATGGCCGACTTTCGTCTCTGCTCGACTTGTCAGTCTCGCAGTCAGGCAGGCTTATGCCATTGCACTCAACGAGCGATTTCCGACCGCTCTGAGCCCACCTTCGCGCGCCTCCGTTACCATTTGGGAGGCGACCGCCCCAGTCAAACTACCCGCCACACACGGTCCCGGATATTGTTGTACCGCGGTTAGATATCCATGACGACAAGGGTGGTATTTCAAGGGTGACTCCACCTCAGCTGGCGCCAAGGCTTCAACGTCTACCACCTATCCTACACATGTCGTGACGAATACCAGTGTGAAGCTGTAGTAAAGGTGCACGGGGTCTTTCCGTCTGACCGCAGGAACCCCGCATCTTCACGGGGAATTCAATTTCACTGAGTCTATGCTGGAGACAGCGGGGAAGTCGTTACGCCATTCGTGCAGGTCGGAACTTACCCGACAAGGAATTTCGCTACCTTAGGACCGTTATAGTTACGGCCGCCGTTTACTGGGGCTTCAATTCGGTGCTTGCACACCTCCTCTTAACCTTCCAGCACCGGGCAGGCGTCAGACCCTATACGTCGTCTTGCGACTTCGCAGAGCCCTGTGTTTTTGATAAACAGTCGCCACCCCCTGGTCTGTGCCACCCCAATCCGGTTGCCCGGACCGAGGTCTCCCTTCTCGCGAACTTACGGGAGCATTTTGCCGAGTTCCTTCAGCATAGTTCTCTCAAGCGCCTTGGTATTCTCTACCAGTCCACCTGTGTCGGTTTCGGGTACGGTTTATACGGTGGAGCTATTTCCTGGAACACATTCGCTGCACCCCCAATCCAATAAGGAGATACAACACACTGCATCCGTCACTACCACCAAGCTGCAGAATATTAACTGCATTCCCATCGACTACGCCTTTCGGCCTCGCCTTAGGGGCCGGCTAACCCTGCGCCGATTAGCGTTGCGCAGGAACCCTTGGACTTTCGGCGAGCGGGTCTCTCACCCGCTTTATCGTTACTCATGTCAGCATTCGCACTTCTGATATCTCCAGGACCCCTCACAGGTATCCCTTCGCAGACTTACAGAACGCTCCGCTACCGCGCAT
>NZ_OY769915.1:0-65000 GCF_963669205.1 uncultured Roseibium sp. | reverse complement strand
GCGAGGCAACCGCAAATTCCGCCTGGACAGTTGCCGGTATTTTGCGGTCTTGCGCAAGACGCGCCGCGGCCTCCGTCAGATCCGGATCGGCGAAAGGCGGTGGAGCGAAGGCCGGTCTATTGTAGGCAACAGGTTCTGTGTCCCGCGCCGTCGGCCGGTGCATGCGGATCGGTGACCGGCTGAAGCTCTCCGCTCCGCCCGCAAGGACGCAATCTGCCGCACCGGCTTCGATCATCCGGACACCGAGCGTTATCGCGTCAAGCCCCGAACAGCACTGGGTGTCGATGGTCATGGCCGGAACCTCGGCCGGCAGGCCGGCACGAAGCGCCGCCAACCGCGCGGGATTGCCGCCCGCATAAAGTGCGTTGCCAAGGATGACGTGATCAACGGAAGCGGGCGCGAGGCCGGCATCCTCCAAGAGCCGTTTCAGGACAGGCGCTGCCAATTCGTCGGCCTGCAGATGTGCCAGCGCGCCACCGAGCGGGGCAACCGGGGTCCGTCTTGCCCCGATGATATAGGCGGGCGAGCCGTCACGGGCAGTCATTCGTCGCTTTCCCCATGCTTCATCATGCCGGAAACGCGCTGTATGTCGAGCTTTCCTCCGGCCGTTTGAGGCAAGTGGTCGAAGAAATGAATACGGCGCGGCAGTTTGGCCGAGGCGAGACTTTCCCTGCAATAGGCCAGCAACACGTCCCGCGGATGTTCAAGGGGTTCCTGCAGTTGGACAGCGGCCTCCAGCCGGGTGCCCCGCACCGGGTCGTCAACACCGGCGACGACCGCGCCGGCAACCGCCGGATGCGCCATCAGAACGCCTTCTATCTCTTCAGGATAGACATTCATCCCGGACGTCACGATCATCCGGTTGGCGCGGCCCGTCAGGAACAGGAAGCCATCCTTGTCCAGAAAGCCTTCGTCGCCGAAAGTCAACCATCCGGCTTTCCACCTGGTCTGGGGGTCATCGCCGCACAGGTAACCGGAGAACAGCAGGGCGCTCTTTACCCAGATGGCGCCGCATGTCCCGACGGCGGCCGGTGCGTCCGGGTCGCCGATGACGATCTTCACCTCGGGCGGCGGCTTGCCGACCGATCCGGGCGGCAGTGCGCCACCGGCCGAAACGGTAACGAAGCTTGTTTCGGATGCCCCGTAGAATTCGATCAGCTGCGCATTCGGAAACAGGCCGCCGAGGCGCCGTCGGTCATCGTCCTGCCATTTGGCGCCGCTGGAAAGAACGTGACGGACCGCATCAAGCGGTCCCTTGCGCTCCGCGGCTTCAGCCAGGAAGTGCAACTGGGTCGGCGTCGCATAGAGCGCGGAGCCGTGCGCGCTTCCTGAAAGATCGGTGAGTAACGTTCGCGGATCGAAGCGCGGTGACAGCACGACTTGGTGGCCACGCTCAAGACCGCAGACGGCTCCATAAAGATGGAGCGAATGGGTCAGCTGCCCCGCGACAACAACGCGTTCGCGGCACGGGATGCCGAATTCCCTGTCGGACAGCTCGAAACTCTCCAGCCAGGAGCCGTGATTTCTGAGATATCCCTTCGGCCGGCCTGTCGAGCCCGAGGTAAAGCCGCAGTAGAAGGGATCATCTTCGCACGGATGGCCGGTGTCCTTTGCGACACGCCCCCGGGACTTATTCGAAAGCGCCGCCGAACAGGCCTGCCGGTCGAGGATCAGGTCAGGGGCTGCATCATCGAGCACGCCGGCGCGCTGCCCGGCCGGCCAGCCCGGATCCAGAACCATGGCGATCCGTCCCGTACGGGCGCAGGCAAAGAAACAGATGAGCAGCGCGGCAGGATCGTCGAGAAGAAGAGCAACCCGGCCGCTCTTGCCGGTGGCGCGGCAGATGGCCGTCTCAACCGATCCGACCGCGTCCAGAAGATCGCGCCACGACCAGGCCGCCGCACCGCTCTTCAGCGCGGTTTGATCGGGCCGCTTTGTGGCGGCCTCATCCAGGCTGGATCCGACGAAAGCCATGCCGCGCCGATCGTTGCGCGGTCAGCCGCGCGACAACATCGCTCCCGGCAACCCGCGGGCGATCGTCTGGGCGATCAGCGCGGCCAGCACGACCTTGACCAGATCCCCCGGAATGTAGACCGCGCTGCCCGCTGCCGCCGTCAGGAGGGGCAGGCTGGCCATATAGGCGACACCTGGAATTCCAAAGAGATAAACCACGAGAATACCGCCGACTGCCGCGGAAATCGCGGCTGAGGCGAAAATGTTCATCCCCGGGGTTGCCCGCATGATCCAGCCAGCCACGAACGCACCGACCGGCCAGCCGATCAGAAAGCCGACCGAGGGTGTGGCAAAGACGCCCAAACCGCCGCGTCCACCGGCAAGGAACGGTGCACCGAGTGCCACGAGAAACAGGAACAGGAGAACGGCGAGAGCGCCACGCACCGGGCCCAACATGATCCCGGCCAGCATCACGCCGAGCGTTTGCGCCGTGATGGGCACGCCGCCCAGGAACGGTATAGCGACCGGCGGCACCAGTCCAAGGGCGGCAATCAGTGCCGCGTAAAATGCGATATGAACGAGTGAGCGATCAGCCATGGCGTCGATACGCCTCCCTTTTTGGTTATGTCTCGCGGTCCGGCGGGTCCCGCCCCGTCCCGGTCTCGCGGTTCTGTTCAATCAGGCCGTTTTGGACCCTGTGCGAATTTCAGCCTGCCCCGCCAGGCCCTCGGATCCGCCGCGCGCCTGCAGCGCATCGGCGACGTTGTCGGACATGCGCAGGCACTGGATGGCCAGCGGCGGTATGAGTTTCCATGAATTCTTCGCCCCGGTGCGTGCCTGATAAGCCTCGCGCATCCTGGAGAAGATCTGCATCATGTAAGGCGCGAAGCGCAGGACAAGGGCAACGCAGAGCGCGGGTTTGCGCGCCGAAAGCCCCAGCCACTCGAGCGGCCTGAACAAGGGCGTGACCGCTTCCAGCATGTCATCCATCCGGGTGGTGATGGAGACAAGGTTGGCGGCAAGGATCAGCACGACCAGCCGCAGGATGACCGAGACGCCGTCCCAGAAGGTGCCGGATACCCAGTGCAGAACAAGAAGGATCGCCAACAACACCGTCAGGCCGCGCAGCATCGCCAGACGCGCAAGACCCTCGTGCCCGAGCGTTGCATAGCATCCGATGACGCCTGCAAGGCAGCCCATAAAGACCAGAGGCGCATTGACCTGGAAGAGAAACAGGCTCGCGACCGCGACCACGAGCAGTTTAAGTCCCGCCGGGGTCCGGTGCAGCCAGCTGTCGCCCTGAAGGTAGATCGATATCACAGCGCGGCCAGCTCCAGTTTGACGCCCGATCGCCGCTCGACATCCGCCTCGAAGGCACGCAGGACCTTGTAAGGCGATCCGTCCATGCGCAGGCGGCCATCCTCGAGCCAGAGCACGCGGTCAAATCCCTCGAAGTGGCTAAAGTCGTGGCTCACCATGACGATCTTCTGCGGCAGGGACAGAAGTTTGTCGCGGATCTTTCGCGTTGCCAGCATGTCAAGGCTTGTCATCGGTTCATCGAGAACCAGCAAACGCGGTTCCATGACCAGGACGGACAGGATGCACACAAGCTGTTTCTGGCCTTCCGACAGTTCGGCAACCGGCAGGGCGGCCAACTGCTCGCAGCCATGCACGGCGAGAAATTCCCGGGCCCGTTCCCGGCTTTCCAGCCGGTCCGCCCCCAGTTGGGTCAGACCGAAGGCGATCTCTTCCTCAACCGTCGGAAATATCGCCTGATGGTCCGGGTTCTGAAAGACAAAGCCGACATGGCGCGGCAATTCGGGAGCTGCGCTGGCGGCATCCGCCCCGAACAAGGTCAATGACCCGCCGGCGGGCTGGCGCAAGCCGTTCAGAAGGCGGACAAAGGAGCTCTTTCCGGATCCGTTCAATCCGATCACGCCGATCCTGTCTTCCCTGAGCGAGAGTGTCAGGCCGGACAGGATTTGCTTGCCGCCAAGCTTGAGCGAGACCTCTTCGAAAACGGCAAAGGGATCGGCATGCGGATCGCAGACCCGCCTGTTTTCCTGCCTGTTTTTCCTGGACCAGATCGCCATTTCACCTCGCCAAGGGCGCGCGCGGGCACCTGACGGTCAACGCTGCCCGGCGTCCTGCGCTCTCAAGGGGCCGCTTATTGACCGGATCGTGCCCGATGTCAAAGTAATACCAACCTCAACAAATAGGAACCTATCTGACCGTGTCTGGAGATTGTTCAGCAAGAAGCAGGTCGCTGGGCGATTGGGTTATCTTCCAAGACCTTCGACACCGCGGAACAGTCTCCAGACGCGGCCTTTGGTGGCCTGTTCCGGCCCGCCGGACGGCGTTGCACCGCTTGAACGGCCAACCAGGCCGTCCTGCGCAACGCGCCTGGCCGGCAAACAGGAACAGTGCCATCAGATAGGTTCCTATTTGTTGAGGGTGGTATAAGCCTATCCTACAGGCCGGCCCAATTCCGGCAATTCGGCCAATTGGTCTATTGTCGAGCGCACCTTTTCGAGGGACCGGAAAAAGCGGTCGTCGGATTCCTCCGAGCCGAACGTGATGCGCAGATAGGGCGCGGGCGCGTTGTCCTTCGCCTGAAAGTAGCGTGAGGACAGCACCGAAATCCGCTGATGTCCAAGCGCCGCCTGGACCGCATCCGGATCGACATGATCGGGCAGACGCAGCCATCCGAAAACCTTGTGCGTATCGCCTTGCAGAAAATAGGGCGACAGGATATCGCGTGCTTTCTGGAAACGGGCACGGTTGGCCTTGCGCTTCAGGCGCAGGGTCTTGAACAGGTGTCCCTCGCGCACCCAGCCGGCGATCAGCTCCGCGGTGATCGGCGAAGCCATCCACGTGCTTTCGCCGATCTTGTTGCGGATCGAGTCGCCGAACAGTTCCGGCACATGCACGAAACCGATGCGGCTGCCCGGTGAACAGACCTTGGAGATGCTGGCGATGGAGGCGGTGCGCTCCGGTGCAAGCGCTCCGAAGGCCGGGAGGCGCTCGGGAAGAAACGGCGTATAGGGATCATCCTCGACGATCTTGAGATCGTGCGCCCGGGCAACTGCGACGAGTTTTTCACGCTCCTCGATCGACATCGTGTGGGTGGTCGGATTCTGCATGTTGGGCATCAGGAACACACCC
The DNA here is from genome assembly GCF_963669205.1 of uncultured Roseibium sp. NCBI lineage: Bacteria > Pseudomonadati > Pseudomonadota > Alphaproteobacteria > Hyphomicrobiales > Stappiaceae > Roseibium > uncultured Roseibium sp. Next base: position 59,882 of record NZ_OY769915.1, on the reverse strand, counting down.
TTTACGCCGTGCACCCGCGCGGCTTGCGCCAGCGCTTCTGAGTCCATGGCCCCGAAGCCGCCGTCGGACCGCCGAAGGGCCGGGACGGAGACCGCCTTCAACCCTATGCTTGCCAGCGACGGGAAGATCGACGGGTAGGTGAACCTGTCGATGGCAATGGCATCGCCGCTGCGGAAAAGCGCCTGGCAGGTCACCTGGATGCCGTGCTGTGCGCCACAGGTCACGGCGACCCGGTCAGGATCCGCATCCAGCCCGTAATCCTTGAAGACCAGCACCCCCGTTTCACGATGCGCCTTCAAGCCCTCCGACGGCACAAAGCCGTTCAACCGGTCAATTCCAGCCGTGCGCGCCATCCGGACAAGGCCATCGGAAAGACTGGGGTTCAGGTGCGGATAGGCGAAGTTGCGCGCCAGATCGCAAATATCCGTTTCGTCTTCTGTCGGAACCAGAGGCGAGACCTTGTGCGTCTCGGGCGCGACATACGTTCCCCGGCCCGTTTCGCCCTTGACGAGACGGCGCCGTTCGGCCTCGCCGTAGGCGCGCGTGACCGTTCCGAGCGTAACGCCCAGCTGATAAGCCAACTCGCGCTGTGGCGGCAGCCGGTATCCCTGATCAAGGACACCGCTGCTGATATCGGCTTCCAGCGCATCGGCGATCGCCAGATAGATCGGCCCTTGCGCGTCTTCGATCTTGGGAATCCACATTGTCATGGGAACAATGTTTACATTGACTGATACAATATCTCAAGACAATTAGTATCTCCGCCAATTTGTATCGATTGTATCGATGCCGCTACAGGAGAGCACCCATGGATCTGGCCACCTTCCTGGCATTCGCCATTTTCATCATTGTCATGACCGGGACACCGGGGCCGGGAAACCTGACGTTTCTCGCCATCGGTGCGTCCGCGGGCTACCGCACGGCGTTTCCTGTGATCGTGGCGTCGCAGATCGGCTCGCTTCCGCTGAAACTCAGTGTCGCCTACGGGCTGGGGCACGTGATGGCAGGCGGAGGGCCGATCGTCACGCTCTTCAAGGTGTTGAGCATGGCGTACATGACCTATCTTGCCTGGCGGATCATATCCCTGTCGGTGAAGCCGAAGGGGGAAGTGGCGCTGCCCAGTTTCTGGGAAGGTCTATTGATCCATCCGCTCAGCCCGAAAACCTGGGCAATGAACCTGGTGGCGTTTTCGACTTTTCTTGCAGGAAACGGGCTCGGAATTCACGAAAACGCGTTGATTCTCGTGGCCGGATTCACGTTGGGCGGAATGGTTTTCCATTCGCTCTGGGCGCTGCTCGGTGTCTCGATCCTCGCCCTGATCGGCGACGGGCCTGTCATGCGCATCATCACCGTCCTGATGGCGGTTTCCATGCTTGCGGCAACCGTCTGGGCGCTAGCGATCTGACAGGTGCCAAAGGCGCGGGCCGGCGTTCTTGCCGGCCCGCGGATTTTCCTTCAGTAGTACATGTAATTGTAGTGCTCCGGGCTCAGATAGCCTCTTGAATCGGAGCGTTCGTTCCGTTCCAGGTCCAACTCGGTCTCGTAAGCGCTGTCGGCAAGCCGAATGTCGCGGGCGCCTTCCGTGTCCGTCAGTTCGCTCTCGTGCATGACCGGCAGGCGATGCCTTGCCATTTCATAACAATGATTAGTGACCGACACGAAGCCGGCCGCGATACGGCTCCAGATACCGGGCTCGTGATTGCCCGAGGCTGCGTCGATCTGCTCGTTGGTAATATATGCCATGTCCATCTCCTTCATTCATCTGAACTGAGAGATGGCGATGACCGGCCAAGCTTCAATTTAACTCTCTGTAATATTACGCCTTTTTAACTCAAAGATCACCTTGAGGTAATCATTCCGGCGTCATGACCGGTTTTTGGTCACCGCCGCGTCCATTGAGCTCACTGGAGCGCCGATTTGATTGCCGTGTCCAGCTTGTCGACGATCTCGGAGACATGGGTCTCCTCGATGATAAACGGCGGCGCCAGCAGAACATGGTCGCCCCTGACGCCATCGATCGTGCCGCCCATAGGGTAACAGATGAGTCCGGCTTCAAACGCGGCTTTCTTGATCTTCTTGTTGATGCCGGCCGCGGGGTCGAACGGGGCTTTGGTGGACCTGTCCGCGACGAGTTCAATGCCCCGGAACAGTCCACGTCCGCGCATGTCGCCGACATGGGGATGCTGTGCGAAGGCGTCCCGCAGCGCTTCGTCAAGCTTGTCTCCCATGGGCAATACGCGATCCACCAGTCCCGCACTCAGCTTCCCGAAGACCGTCAATGCAGCCGCGCAGGCCGTCGGATGCCCGATATAGGTGTGGCCGTGCTGGAAGAACCCGGATCCGGCCTCGATCGCGTGATAGATCTCGTCCGTGCACAACATTGCACCGATCGGCTGGTAACCTGCGCCCAGGCCCTTGGCAATGCACAAGATGTCCGGGGAGATGCCGTCCTGTTCGTGGGCAAACAGCGAACCCGTCCGGCCCATTCCGCACATGACTTCGTCGAGTATCAGGAGAACCCCATGGGTGTCGCAGATCTCGCGCACCCGTTTGAAATAGCCTTCAACCGGCGGCACGGCCCCCGCTGTCGCTCCGACGACCGGTTCCGCGACAAAGGCCATCACGTTCTCGGGTCCGAGCCTGAGTATCTCGGTTTCCAGTTCGCCGGCAACACGCTGGCCGTATTCGAATGCGGTTTCGTCCTCCCCGCGTCCGCGATACTCGTAACAGGCGGAGATGTGCGAGGTCTCGATCATCAGAGGCGAGAAAGGCTCGCGCCGCCACTGGTTGCCCCCTGTTGCGAGGGCGCCCAGCGTGTTTCCATGATAGCTCTGGCGGCGCGCAATCACGCGGTGCCGCGACGTCTCCCCCTTTTCCAGGCAGTACTGGCGTGCAAGCTTGAGAGCGGCTTCAACCGCCTCGGAGCCACCCGAAACGAAGTAGACCCGGTCGAGATTTCCAGGTGCCTTCGAGACAAGCAGGTCAGCCAGTTCCTCGGCAGGTTCGGAGGTGAAGAAACCGGTATGGGCAAAGGCGATCCGGTCGACCTGGTTCTTGATTGCCCGGGTTACGTCCGGGTCGCTGTGCCCGAGGCAGGACACGGCCGCGCCACCTGATCCGTCAAAATATTTTTTTCCATTTTTATCAATGATATAGCAACCCTCTCCACGATCGGCGACCGGTGGACTGGCTTTCGTGTGGCGTGGAAAAACGTGAGACATGGATATCAACCCGAGCAGTGATCCTGATGTGATCAGATAAGAAGCTGTAACATTTGTATCAGAAAATTATTAGCTCTGAAACATTTGTTTCTTTGTTTCGTTAACCACGTTTTTCATCACAATTTTAATCAAATTGCAGGAACCTTCGCGAGGGGGATATCGCAACACACTCGACAAGGTTCGTCCGTCATGTCCCAACGCCTCTTCGCCTGGATATTCCTTATCGGATTTACCGTCACGCTTGCAGGATGCGGCACCGTTGCAGGGGTCACCGGGCTGGGATGGGCCACCGCTTCGCACAGCTCAATCGACTATGACGATTCGTCGTGGTGCGTTCCGCGAAAGCTCAAGAAGGTTCTCAATCGGGTTGCCAGCCGCTACGGCGAGGTCTCGGTTCACTCCACGAAACGCTGGTGGCTGGAAAACTGGCGCAAGGGCGGAGCGCGAAACTCCTATCACCTCAATTGCCAGGCCGTGGATTTTTCGGTCAGCGGCGACCCTTCCACCATCATCGCCTACCTGAAATCGCAGCCTGAGGTCGGCGGATACAAATACTACGCGTCCGGCCACTATCACATCGACACAGGCCCGCGCAGAACCTGGTAATCCGGAGAGGCTTTCAGGCCATGCTCAGAAGCTCTCGACGGCGGAATGCGGTTCCCGCTGTTACTTCAACTCGCCAAGCTCAAGTGCCATTTCCCAGGAAACGGGGTCGAATCCGACAAAATTCTTCGCTTCACCTTCGACGATTGGGCGTTTGATCGTTGATGGGTTTTCAATCATGACATCGAGCGCGGACGCCGCATCGGTTACCGACTCTTTTGTGGCTTCGTCCAGCTTGCGCCAGGTCGTGCCGCGCTTGTTGAGGATTGTGTCCCAGCCGAACTCATTGACAAAAGCCGCCAGCCTGTCGCCGTTGACGCCGTCCTTCTTGTAGTCGTGAAAATCGTATGCAATGCCCGCCTCTTCCAGGAATTTGCGCGCTTTCTTGACCGTGTCGCAGTTCTTGATGCCGTAGACCTTCATGATTTTCCTTCCCGCGGGTCGATGGGCGGAAAGTTACGGTTCCTGCATGGGGATTCAAGTCCTGGAACACAGTTTCCCCTATTCGGGTTGACCCCGCTCTGATCTCGGGTCAGAGATTTTCCTGACCAAATCTGACTGGGAACATGAACCCGTGCAAAGGAAACCGACCGGGATGACCGAATGACCGCATCAGCGAGCGAACCGGTCAAGACGGTGCCTGCGGAACGCAAGCGGAAGACAGGCCCGTCGTGGGGCAACTGGCGACAAAGGCTGCGCCTTTGGAGCGGCCTTATTCTGTTCGTCTACTGCCTCAGCCACTTTTCGAACCACGCTTTCGGCATCATTTCTGTGGATGCCATGGAAAAGGCCTCGGTCTGGCACTATCGCATCTGGCGCAACGAAATCGGTGAAACCGTGCTGATGCTCGCGGCAGTCACGCATGTCTTCCTGGCACTGTGGCGCACAGGACGACGGCGTACGCTGAAAATGCCGCCCTGGGAATTCGCGCAACTGGTTCTCGGGCTCTACATTCCGTGGTCTCTCATACCGCATGTCGGCACGACCATGGGACTGGCCAACGAATTCGGGTTTTCACCGACCTACCACCAGATGCTCACGATTCTCTGGCCGCAACACGGGTTGACGCAATCCGTCCTGCTCCTCGCGGTCTGGGCACACGCCATGATCGGCCTGCATTTCTGGCTGCGGCTTTATCCCCTTTATCACCGGTTGCGATACGCCGCCCTCGGGTTTGCCATCGCCATGCCTGTTCTCGCGCTCTGGGGATTTATCGAAGGCGCCCGGCGGCTTGAACTGGCAAAGGATGTCAAACTCAAGGTGACGAAAGAGCAGTTTGACTGGCTGACGGCCTTCGTCATCGAAGCCCGTGCCGTCGTTTTCGGTCTCATTGCCGCCAGCCTCGCGGTCATCCTGCTCCGCTATGTCTTCAGCCTGACGGCCCGCCGGCTGACGATCACCTACCCCGGAAGCCTGTCGATCCGGGCCAAACCCGGCGCAACCCTGCTCGAGATGAGCCGCATCAACGATGTCCCGATCGCCTCGGTCTGCGGCGGGCGCGCGCGCTGCTCGACCTGCAGGGTGAAGGTCCTCGAGGGACGCGCCGCGCTGGCGGCGCCGGGCACAGCTGAAAAAGCCGTCCTGGCCCGGATATCCGCCGAAGACGATGTCAGGCTGGCCTGCCAGATCCGGCCGCAGCAGAATATCGAGGTGCTGCCGCTTGTGCCCGTCAAGGCAAAGGCGGAAACTACGGAGAACCTCAAGGATGCCTATTACTGGGGCGTCGAGCAGGATGTCGTCGTGATGTTCGTCGATCTCAGGAATTTCACGCGCATTACCGAATCCCAGCTCGCCTATGACGTGGTGCATCTCCTGAACAGTTATCTGGAGCAGGCCTCCGCCGCCATTCGCGCGGAAGGCGGTTTTGTCGACAAGTTCATAGGCGACGGCATCATGGCCATCTTCGGGATGGACAGCGACGTGGCGACCGGCGCACGCCAGGCGCTGCGCGCGTCCCGCCGCATCGAGAATGTCATGAAGGAACTTGAGGCGGAAAAGGGGCCGCAGTTTCAGGACCCGATCCGGCTTGGGATCGGACTGCATCTGGGGCCCGCGATCCTCGGCCGGATCGGTGCCGCCGGCACGTCCGGCGGCCTCACGGCGCTTGGCGACGTGGTCAATACGTCGAGCCGGCTGGAGACCGAGAACAAGGCCCACAACAGTTTTCTCGCTGTTTCCAAGGACGTGGCCGACGCCGCGAACGTGACCGTGCCCGACGCTTTCGCCGCCGAAATCAATATCAGGGGAAAGGAAATCCCCTTGCAAATCTTTGCCTTGAGCAGCTTAGATGCGCTGGATATCCCGGCGGACTAGGGTACGGACTCATTTGCAGCGGGCTTCGCACGAACTTCAGATTCACGAAGGTGACGAGCAAGTCTATGTTTCTGGTGCGGTTTCCGAATTTGAAGTTCGCCTCGGAGACTGCTGCAGCAATGATGCGAACTTCAAATTCACCGCACTAGGTCACACGCTTCCCTCGATGTGAGGCCCTGGGCACAGGAGATTTTGTGAGCACACGCTATACGCCTCAGGAAATGCTGGAGAAACTGATCTCCTTCAACACCGTATCGGACCGGAGCAACCTGGACCTCATCGCATTCGTGGAAGATTACCTGTCAGGATACGGCATCGCCGGCGTTCGCGTCCCGGACGAGACCGGCACAAAGGCGGCGCTGCACGCGCGTATCGGTCCCGACAGGGATGGCGGCGTCGTCCTGTCCGGGCACACGGACGTGGTGCCAATTGCCGGTCAGAACTGGTCGCAGGATCCGTTTTCCGCCTGGGTTTCGGACGGCAAGCTTTACGGGCGCGGTTCAGCGGACATGAAGGGATTTGCCGCAACGGTTCTTGCCAAGGTGCCCGATTTCATTGCTGCGGATCTTGAACGGCCGATCCATATTGCACTTTCCTATGATGAAGAAGTCGGCTGCTTCGGCGCGCCTCCCCTAGTCAGGGACATGCTCGCCAAAGGACCCAGGCCAGGTTTTGCGATCGTTGGCGAACCGACCAACATGAAGGTTGTCACTGCACACAAGGGCATTGCCGTCTACAAGACCACCATCCGCGGGCATCCGGCGCATTCCAGCCAGTTGCACCGCGGCGTCTCGGCGATCTCCGCTGCAGCGAAACTGATTTGCTGGCTTGACGCACGGACCGCGGAAAACATGGCGCAGGCCGATCCGGACAGCGCGTTCGAGCCTCCCTACACCACCTTGCACAGCGGCGTGATCAAGGGAGGCGAGGCGCACAACATCACAGCGCAGCATTGCGAGTTTACGACGGATTTCCGTCTTTTGCCCGGCGACAGCAAACAGTCCTGGCTTGACCGCTACCAGGACTTTATCGACACCGAAGTGCTTTCCGGCATGCTGGCGATTTCCGGTGAATGCGACATCTCGGTCGAGGAACTTGCCTATGTTCCCGGGCTTTCGGAAGAGGACGACGGACTTGCCGAAACCGAAGTCCGCCGCCTGACTGGCGACAATGGCCGTCATGTTGTCGTCTACGCTACGGAAGGCGGCATTTTTCAGGACCACGGTCTGTCAACGGTCGTCTGCGGCCCGGGCTCGATTGACCAGGCACACCAAGCGGATGAATTCATAGAACTTGTGGAATTGGAACGATGTGCCGCTTTTTTGGACCGGCTGATTACACGCTTATCGTAAAAACAGGCTCGAGCGGGTTTGAACCCGGTCACTTACAGTGTCATAGTTGCCGACGGACGGGCGGCTGCACCACTCCAGGAAATCGCGGCCGCTGTTGCGGTGTCATTCCGGGAACCGGAACCAACGAGGGGAAAATGAACAAGAAAACTCTGATTTTGGCTGCTCTTCTGGCAGCAGGAACGGGTAGTGCTGCTCAGGCGGAAACATTCAAGTTTGCCTTTCAGGGAAGCCTGAACGGCCTCGATCCCTACAGCCTGAACGAGACTTTCACGCTATCGTCGCTCGGCAACGCGTACGAGGGCCTGACACGGCGCGGTGTCGACCTGGCGATTGAACCGGCGCTTGCGGAGCGCTGGGAAATCATCGAACCGAACCGCTGGCGCTTCTTTCTCCGCAAAGGCGTCAAGTTCCACAATGGCAACGACTTCACCGCCGAAGATGTTGCCTTTTCGATCGAACGCGTGCGCTCCGAAGGCTCGGATCTGACGACACGCGTGCCGGCCGACGCAAAAGTCGAGATCGTCGACGACCACACGGTCGACATTGTCCTGACGGGTCCGAATCCGATCCTGCACTATGAGTGGGACACGTTCTACATCATGGACAAGGACTGGACGACGGAGAATGACGCGGTCAAGGTGACCTCCGCTTCCGACACCACGCCCAATTACGCGTCACTGAACGCCAACGGCACCGGCCCGTTCAAGATCGTCAGCCATGAGGCCGGCGTGAAGACCGTTTACGAGAAAAACGACGGCTGGTGGGATGAAATCAAGCACAATGTCGATACGGTCGAATTCACGCCGATCCCGTCGGACGCGACCCGAGTCGCCGCCCTGTTGTCTGGCGAACTGGACATGGTCTACCCGATCCCCGTTCAGGACATCAAGCGTATCAACGACAACTCCGGCACGGTTGCGCTGACGGGACCGGAGCTGCGCACGATCTTCCTCGGCATGGATCAGATGCGCGATGAACTGCTTTATTCCGACGTCAAGGGCAAGAACCCGTTCAAGGACGAAAAGGTCCGCAAGGCGTTCTATCAGGCGATCGACATCGAGGCGATCAAGAACAAGGTCATGCGCGACCTCGCCACGCCGTCGGCCATCATGATCTCGCCCTTCCTGTTCTCAAAGTCCAGCGAGTTCGAGCGTTATCCCTATGATCCGGAAAACGCCAAGAAGCTGCTCACCGAGGCCGGATACGCGGACGGCTTCACCGTCGGCATGGACTGCCCGAACGATCGATACGTCAACGACGAATCCATCTGTCAGGCCGTTGCCGCCATGCTTGCCCGCATCGGCGTCAAGGTTGACCTGAACGCGCAGCCGAAGGCCAAGTATTTTGCAAAGGTGCTGGCATCCGGCGGCTTCGACACGTCGTTCTACCTGCTCGGCTGGACCCCCGGCTCCCTGGACAGCTGGAACGTTCTTTCGAACCTGATGAACTGCCGGACAGAAGGCGGGGAAGGCTCCCCGTTCAACCTCGGCGGTTTCTGTGACGACAAGATCGACGACCTGACCGGCAAGGTTCTGGTCGAGATCGATCCGGAAAAGCGTGACGGCCTGATCGCCGAAGCGTTCAAGATCAGTCACGACAACGCCTACTACATTCCGCTTCACCAGCAGGGCCTTGCCTGGGGCGTTGCGGACAACATCGAGCTCGTTCAACGCGCCGACAATCAGTTCAAGTTCCGTTTCATCAACAAGAACTGATTTCCGCAAACATCGCTTGACGCTCCCGGCAATGCCGGGAGCGTATTTTCATGCCAGACCCTGAAGAGCCGAAATGATTGGTTTTGCGACACGCCGCCTGATCCAGGCGTTGATTGTCATGCTGGTGGTGGCGCTGCTTGCCTTCACCATGTTCCGTTTTGTGGGTGATCCGATCAATCAGATGGTCGGGATCGAGACATCGATTGAAGAACGTGAAGCCCTGCGCGAGCGGCTCGGGCTGAATGATCCGATACCCGTTCAGTTTCTGCGTTTCGTCACCAAGGCCGCCCAGTTCGACTTCGGTACGTCCTACCAGTTCCGCCAGCCCGTTTCGGAGCTCTTCGCCAAACGTATCCCGGCAACTCTGGAACTCAGTCTGACCTCCGCGCTGTTTGCACTGGTGGTCGGCATTCCAATGGGGATCTACGCAGGTCTCAACCGGGAATCCCCCATTTCCAAGCTGTTTCTGTCCGTCTCGCTTGTCGGGATTTCGCTACCGACCTTCTTCATCGGCATTCTGCTTATCTTCCTGTTCTCCGTCACCCTGCAGTGGCTCCCGAGCTTCGGGCGCGGCGACACCGTGCAGATCGGTTCCTGGTGGACCACCGGGTTTCTGACCGCATCCGGGTTGAAGGCCCTGATCCTTCCCTCGATCACGCTCGGGCTCTACCAGATGACACTGATCATGAGGCTGATCCGTGCCGAGATGCTGGAAGTGATCCGGACGGACTACATCAAGTTCGCGCGCGCACGCGGCCTGCCGGACCGGCTCGTCCATTTCAGGCATGCGCTCAAAAACACACTGGTTCCCGTGATCACGATCACCGGCCTGCAGCTTGGCGCCATCATCGCCTTTGCCACGATCACGGAGACGGTGTTCAACTGGCCCGGCATGGGGCTTCTGTTCCTGCAAGCCGTCCAGAACGTCGATATCCCGATCATGTCCGCCTATCTGCTGCTGACCGCATTCCTGTTCGTTGCGATCAATTTCATCGTGGACATTCTCTACTTCTATATCGATCCGCGCCTGCGGGTCGGACGGCCATAAGGGGACACTCCGGATGCCATATGTCTCCAATGAAGAAGTCACAGCCGCCGTTCAGGACCGGTCAAACGAACAGCCGCCAGCGGGCCGTGTGTCCAGAATCCTGGACAGCGACCTGTTCCATTCGTTCCTGCGATCAAAGATCACCGTTGTCGCCGCGATCGCCACACTGATCCTGTTTCTGCTGTCGTTTCTGGCGCCCTGGGTCGCGCCGCACAATCCGTTCGACCTGGCAACGATCTCGATCCTCGATGCGCGCGTTCCGCCCATCTGGCAGGAGTATTCAGATCCGCGTTTCCTTCTGGGCACGGATGACCAGGGAAGAGACCTGCTCTCGGGTATCTTCTACGGGATGCGGATTTCCCTGATTATCGGGTTCTGCTCAGTGATCGCCGCCGCGGTTCTCGGCATTTCGCTCGGCCTCGTCGCCGGGTACATGGGCGGGCGCGTCGATTCGTTCATCATGCGCGTTGCCGATGTCCAGCTGACGTTCCCGGCAATCCTGATCGCGCTGCTGATCGACGGTATCGCTGCCGGGATATTCGGCGGTGTCGATCGCGAGTTCTTTGCCTTCTACATCCTGATCGTGTCGCTGGCGCTGTCGTTCTGGGTTCAGTATGCCCGCACGGTGCGCGGGTCGACGATGGTGGAGAAGAACAAGGAATACGTTCAGGCGGCGCGCGTCATCGGCATCCCGTCCGTCATCATCATGGTGCGCCATATCCTTCCCAACGTGATGGGACCTGTCATGGTCATCGCGACGATCAATCTCGCACTTGCCATCGTCACGGAGGCGACGCTGTCGTTTCTGGGAGTCGGCATGCCGCCAACGCAGCCTTCGCTCGGAACATTGATCGCGATCGGAAACGATTTCCTCTATTCCGGCGAATGGTGGATCGCGATTTTTCCCGGCCTGGCGCTTGCGCTTCTGGTCCTGAACGTCAACCTTCTGGGCGACTGGTTGCGCGACGCCCTCAATCCGAAACTGCGGTGAGGGCGCCATGAACGTTCTGGATATCAAGGACCTCACAGTCGAATTTCCGGGCAGGAAGTCCGTGTTCGTTGCCGTCGACGGTGTCGACATGAGCGTGGATGCCGGCAAGATCCTGGGCGTGGTCGGGGAATCGGGCGCGGGCAAATCGACGGTCGGCAACGCCGTCATCGGCCTCCTGCAGGAGCCCGGCCGCATCGCCGGCGGAGAGGTTTTCCTGCATGGAAAACGCATCGACAATCTGCCCTACAAGGAAAAGCGGCTGTTGCGCGGCCGGAAGATCGGGATGATCTTTCAGGATCCGCTGACATCGCTCGATCCGCTGCAGACAGTCGAATCCCAGCTTGTCGAGACAATTCGAACGCACCTGCCGCTATCGGCCAGGGACGCGCGGAAACGCGCGATCGAACTGATCGACTCGGTCGGCATTCCCAACCCGGCCGAACGTATCAAGCAGTATCCGCACCAGTTCTCGGGCGGGATGCGCCAGCGTGTCGTGATCGCGCTCGCCCTGTGCGCGGAGCCGGAACTCGTCATCGCGGACGAACCGACCACGGCGCTGGACGTCTCGATCCAGGCCCAGATCCTCGAACTGATGAAGAAGCTGTGCGAGGAACGGAATGTGGCCATGCTGGTGATCACCCACGATATGGGGGTCATTGCCGACATCACCGACCATGTCGCCGTCATGTATCACGGTGATCTCGTCGAATACGGCGAGACCACGCAGGTGCTCGGCGCACCGCAGCATCCCTACACGCAAAGCCTGATTTCCGCCGTTCCCCGTCCCGACGTGAAGGTGGAACGCTTTCCGGTGGTCAACTACATCGAAAAGGCGGGCACGCCGCAGAAACACATCGACATCTCCACGCACTGGCTCGGCAGATCGCGGGACTATGAGAAGATCACGGGTCCTCTCGTCCAGATCCGCGACCTGGACATGCGGTTCGAGGTCCGCGGGAGCGTTTTCCCGTCGCGCAGAAAATACTTCCAGGCCGTCAAGAAGGTGAGCTTCGACATCCAACAGGGCGAAACCTTCGGCCTTGTTGGAGAGAGCGGATCCGGCAAATCGACGATCGCGCGCCTGATCACCGGCCTCTACGACCCGACAGGTGGGTCGATCCTGTTCGGCAAGACCGAGCTGACGTCGCTCAAGAACCGGAAGGATGTGCTGGCGATGCGGCGCCAGATGCAGATGATCTTTCAGGATCCCTATTCGTCGCTCAATGCCCGCATGCGCGTACGTGACATCATCGCGGAACCGATCAAGTTTCACAAACTCGCCTCCGGCAATGCCGAAGTGCGGCAGATCGTCGACGACCTGCTCGATCACGTGGGTCTCGGAGCCCTGGCCGGGCAGAAGTTCCCGCACGAGTTTTCAGGCGGTCAGCGCCAGCGCATATCCATCGCGCGTGCACTTGCCACCAGGCCGCGTTTCCTGATCTGCGACGAACCGACGTCGGCACTGGATGTGTCCATCCAGGCTCAGATCCTCAATCTGCTGAAGGACCTGCAACAGGAACTTGGCCTGACGATGCTGTTCATCAGCCACGATCTCGCCGTGATCAGGCAGATGTGCAACCGGATCGGCGTGATGCGGAACGGCGAACTCTGCGAGGTCTCAGATTGCGACGACCTTTTCGAAGCGCCGAAACACCCCTACACACGCGAGCTTCTGGAACTCATGCCGTCAATGGAGCTTTTGTCCCGGGCCAATCTGGAGACGACGTAGAACCGCTCCCGGCCGGCTATGCCGGCCATAGTCTCCAGTCACGCCGAGGCGGATCCGCCGCACGATGCAATTCTCGGATCTGCCGCTCCGGTATCAGCGGCAACATCGATTCTGTGGTTCGGGCACGCCGCAGGCTTGACTCGCTTCCGCGCCCCGATTCCCCGACAGCCGGATCAAGATAACCACAATCGAGTCCGGTGGCGGCAAACATTGCAGTGTCAATACCGAACCTGAAGTCTAGACGGCAGGGTATTCTGCTTTTGCGCAAGATCGACGATTTCTTGCCATAGTTTACAACCTGAAAGCGGTGGTCATCCCGGAAATGCAGGGAGAGCTGATGAGCTCTCCCTGCGAACCACTTGTTCAAAATACTCTCATTCCTAGAAACAAATTCTGATTGAGTCTTAAAATTGTTTCGACTCTACTTCGATATGGACCGCATATTCCCCAAGGTTCACTCGTATCGCAAGAGCGATGCCGCACAAATCATCAGCACTAATGACTAATGTTTGACCAATTCGGAATGGCGTGGCCGGCCGGATCAGCCCGGCGGCATTGCCAGGCACGTCCCGCGTCCACATGCTTGAAGCCGTTTTCCGGACAATCTCCGGCAAGATTGAGTCAAACGCGTTCCTTGAAAATACAAACGAATTTCGTTTCGAAAGCCGCGGAAAATGCCAAAAAAGCCCGTCCAGACACTCACTTGGTGCGCATTCATTTGTATCTCCCTCGTCTTTCTGCTGCTCGCATTGCTGGAAGCTGGATGGAGCAATGGCCGCTCTTTGACGCCGCTCGGACCTTTCGGCGACTATTCCGGTCTGATCTTCAGCATGTTTTCGGCGATCTTCGCTTTTCTGCCGCTCAGTCTGCGCCTCTCAGAGGAGGCCGGCAAACCCATGACACTCATCACCTGTTGTCTGAGCCTGTCTCTTCTGCTCATGACCGCATTGCTGCAAACCCTGGGTGATTTCCGGATCAACGAAGCCATCGTCCCGGCACTCGCAGCTGCGATCCTGATGATCCAGCGATCGGTCGGCATTGCCATTCTGCCGGCACGCGGAGACCGCAGCGGAGTGCTGGAGGCGACCGGCTCCACAGCGCTCGCAGCCGTCTCGGGATCCGTCTGGCTGGCCATTGATCCGTCGGCGTGTGCGGCCGTTTTCGCCGCGACCCTCACGCTTTCATGGCCTGGTCTTGTTGACGGAATCAATGCCTTTGCCGACAAGGTATTCTACCGCGCAGCGGCGGTTGCCGGTGCGCGTGACCTGGCACCCGGAGCTTTTCCGGTGATCGCGCACGCACGGCACGTCCTCATAGACAAGGCTGCCATCATGTCCGGACCTGATCTGATGGTCAGCAACGTGATGGCCTTCGACAACGAACCCAGGACGCTGCTCGCGGTGGCAGCATCCGCAGAAGCGCATGCAACGCATCCGATTGCGCACGCCCTGCGCCAACTCGCTGTCCAGTGGCGCGTCGCCGTGCGGTCGCCCGACAGATATGACCCGGCACCCGGGCTCGGCGCCGTCGCCCTCCTTGGCGGGCAGACCGTCGTCCTTGGAAGCACCGACCTCCTGAAGCGGCTCAAGATTGACAGTTTTACCGCCGATGCCATTGCGCGTTCGCTGGAAGCAGACGGCAAGACCGTACTGCGCGTCGCCGTCGGAGGAAGGGTCGTTGGTGTGCTGGGGCTTGAAGGAACCCTGCGCCCCGATGCAGGCGTTGCAGGCCGCGCACTGCGGAACGAAGGCCTGGAACCGTGGCTTCACACGAGCGACAGCCAGAAGACGCGGGAAGCGCTGGCGGAGATGCTCTGCATGAATGCTCCGGAAGACCCCAAACCCGGGGAAACGGCAGAAGACGCATCCTTGCGGCTTTTCGCGCCCGGCACATGTCTGCGCCTGTCGCTTTCGGACGACCGACGCGCGCTGGAACTTTTCGAGGACACTCCATCCGCGATGAAATGCCTTGACGGCGCCCGTCCGATTGCGGTCAGCGACACGCAGGATATCGGCGCCTTTCCTGCCCTCAAGGCCCTGGCAAGCCGGCGCGATCTGCTCGCGTTGCGCGCAAGACAGACTCTTGTCTCGCTTTGGACAGGTTGCGGCCTGCTGGGTGCCGCCGGCGTGCTCCCGCTCCTGTCTGCCCCGGTGTTGTTTGCTGCCGCAATCGCCATTCTTCAGATTTTCGCCAGGATTTCCGTTGCCGGCACTTTGCCGGTGCGCTCCTGAACCCAAGAATCTCAAAAGGTGGAACCACTTTGCGACCTGACCGCCTTTACAGTCTCTGATGCCTGGTGTTTATCCTGCCCCATGACTTGAAAAGTATGAGGGATGAGGCGCCATGAGCGACACGAAAACGCCGAAGCTGCGGTCCGCGGCCTGGTTCGACAATCCGGGAAACCCCGGCATGACGGCGCTTTACATCGAGCGCTATCTGAATTTCGGCATCACACGCGAAGAACTGCAATCCGGCAAACCCATTATCGGCATCGCGCAGACCGGATCGGACCTGTCTCCCTGCAACCGGCATCATCTTGAGCTGGCAAAACGCGTTCGCGAAGGCATTCGGGACGCCGGCGGCGTCGCCTTCGAATTTCCGGTCCATCCGATCCAGGAGACCGGCAAGCGGCCGACGGCTTCTCTTGACCGGAACCTGGCCTATCTGGGACTGGTCGAACTTCTCTACGGCTACCCGATTGACGGTGTCGTTCTGACGATCGGGTGCGACAAGACCACACCTGCCTGCCTGATGGCGGCTGCCACCGTCAACATTCCGGCCGTCGCGCTCTCCGTCGGTCCGATGCTCAACGGCTGGTACAAGGGCGAGCGCACCGGATCGGGCACCATCGTCTGGAAGGCGCGCCAGATGCTTGCCGCCGGCGAAATCGACTATACAGGCTTCATGGACCTTGTTGCCTCTGCGGCACCGTCCGTCGGGTACTGCAACACGATGGGAACGGCGACAACGATGAACTCACTCGCCGAAGCGCTCGGCATGCAGCTTCCCGGAGCTGCCGCGATCCCGGCGCCCTACCGGGAACGCGGTGCCATTTCCTTTGAAACCGGCAAACGCATCGTCGAAATGGTTCACGCGGACCGGAAGCCGTCGGACATCATGACCCGGGAGGCGTTCGAGAACGCCATCGTGATCAATTCTGCGATCGGCGGTTCCACCAACGCCCCCATCCATCTGAACGGGGTTGCGCGTCATGTCGGCGTCGAGCTCGACAATGACGACTGGCAGAGCCTCGGTCATGACGTGCCGCTTCTGGTCAATCTGCAGCCGGCCGGCGCGTATCTGGGGGAAGACTATTTCCACGCAGGCGGGGTCCCTGCCGTCGCCGCCGAACTGCTGCGCCACGGCAAGCTGCCACATCCCGACGCACTGACGGCGAACGGCAAGACCATTGCCGAAAACTGCGAGGGGATCGTCACCGATCTGCCGGAGGTGATCAAACCGTTCGACGCGCCGATGATGGAGCGGGCCGGCTTCATCAATCTGAAGGGCAATCTATTCGACAGCGCGATCATGAAAACCAGCGTGATCTCGGATGAATTCCGGAACCGCTATCTCTCCAACCCGAACGACCCGGAAGCCTTCGAAGGCCGCGCGATCGTTTTCGAGGGTCCCGAAGACTATCACGACCGGCTCGACGATCCGGATCTTCAGATCGACGAGAACTGCATGCTGTTCATCCGCGGCACCGGCCCGATCGGGTATCCCGGCGGGGCCGAGGTCGTCAACATGCAGCCACCCGCCGCCCTGATCAAGCGCGGGGTCACCGCTCTGCCGTGCATCGGCGACGGCCGCCAGTCCGGTACGTCCGGGTCTCCATCCATCCTGAACGCGTCTCCGGAGGCCGCCGCAATGGGTGGCCTGGCCCTCTTGAAGACCGATGACCGCGTCCGTATCGACCTCAAGAAAGGGACGGCGAACATCCTGATTTCGGACGAGGAACTGGCACAGCGCCGCGCGGCTCTCGAAGCGGCCGGCGGGTTCAAATTCGCCGAGAGCCAGACCCCCTGGCAGGAAATCCAGCGCGGGATTGTCGGACAGTTCGACAAGGGCATGGTGCTCGAACCGGCCGTCAAGTATCAGGACGTCGCCCACAAAAGGGGCTTGCCGAGAGACAATCACTGAGCGGCTTGCTCACGGCCTGCAACAGCAGCACATTTCTCTCTTGACGATAACGTAAAGGTCATGCTTCAAGAGGATCGAAGACTGGCATCAGCCAGACCAAGATGGGAGAAAAATCATGTCCTTGGAACAGCTCACGGAAGGTGTTCGTGGCAAGGTTGCCGGCGGCGGCATCGAGGAAAGCGTCAAGTTCGATCTGGGCGGTGACGGTGTCATCTTTCTGCAGGGTTCGGATGTCAGCAACGACGACGCCGAAGCCGACTGCACGATCAAGATCTCTGCCGATGACCTCGCAGACCTCCTGTCGGGCGACCTCAACCCGACAAGTGCCTTCATGGGCGGCAAGATGCAGGTCGAGGGCGACATGAGCGTTGCCATGAAGCTCGGAAGTATCGTCTGAGAGCAGCCTACGGGCTAAAACGTTCAAGCTGGTCCCTTGGGCCGGCTTTTTCGTGCCTGCCTTGCGCCAGTTTCGCTGGCTTGAGCCCTTTTGAATGTTGCTACCAGAGGTCCAGTTCGCCCTTTTCCTTCAAGCTTTCAAACCATTCGTCCGGGCTCATCGCGATCCTGGCGTGCTTGACCATGGCCTCGTTCATGTCCGCCATACCGTCGGTCTCGGGCCACTTGTCCGGTTGCCAGATGCCCGACCTGAAGACCCATTTCGGGCAGTGCATGAAGGCGCTGCGCACATGAACGACCAGCGCAAGCTTCGGTGCCCGGTCATTGACGGCCATGGAGGCAAGAAGGTCGGGATCGCGGACGATCCTGGCCTCTCCGCGGATGCGCAGGGTCTCACCCCTGCCCGGCACCATGAACAGCAGACCAATTCTTGGGTCCGCCAGCACATTCTGAAACGTGTCGGCGCGACGGTTTCCGGGCCTGTCGGGGATCGCGAGCAGCGACTCGCTCAGGATCCTGACAAATCCGGGAGGATCGCCTCTCGGCGACACATCGACATGCCCGCCCGGGTTTGCAGTTGCCAGGAAACAGAAAGGGGCGTGCTCAATGAATGTCCGGCAAATGGAATCAAGCGCCGGTATCTCCTTTGCGACGATCTGCGGCAGCGGCTTGCCGGTGATGTCCTCAAGTTCGTCCGCATGCGTCACGATGTCTGAAAATCCGGAAAACGGATCGGTGTCGGTCGTCATCAAAGGCTCCCGCTGTTCTTTGAAAAACTAAAGAACGTCGCCCGTCACCTGTCAACAAGCCACCCCCCCGGGCAAGCAGAAGCGGCCGGAACATTCCGGCCGCCTGCAGATCGTTTGCACCCGTGTTACTGGATGATGATTTCCGGCCCCATAAAGTAGTAGGGCAGGAAGGTCGAGAGCGCCGGGACATAGGTCACCAGGATCAGGAACAGCAACAACACCAGAACGAACGGTGCCGCGGCCTTTACCACCTGCACGAGGCTCATGCCCGTGATGCCCGAGGTCACGAAGAGGTTAAGGCCGATCGGCGGCGTGATCATGCCGATTTCCATGTTCACGACCATCAGGATACCGAGGTGAATCGGGTCGACGCCGAGTTCAAGACCGATCGGAAACACCACAGGAGCCACGATCAGCAGCAGGCCCGAGGGTTCCATGAACTGACCGCCGATCAGCAGGATGATGTTGACCGCAATCAGGAAGGTGAACCAGTTGAACCCGGCTTCGACCATCCAGTCCGTGATGAACTGCGGGATCTGTTCGGCCGTCAGCGTGTGCGCGAACAGCAGGGCGTTGACGATGATGAACATCAGCATGATCGTCGTCTTCGACGAATCCGTCAGCACCTTCCTGGTGTCCTTGTGGAGCAGCGCCGGCAGAAATTTCCAGCCGATCATGCCGAGGTTCCGGCCCCAGACCTTGCCGCCGACCGCATAGGTCGCCGGCAGCTCCGCCGGCACAAGGCCGTGCCGCAGTATCGGGTAACCCACCAGAGCCGCAACCAGGACAACAGCGCTGTCTATGCCGAAGAGAGCCGCACGGTCCGTAAAGGCGTAGGCAAGACCCGACCAGACAAAGACCGCGACAACCGCATAGGTGATTGTCTTGAACCCTGTCAGGCCCAAGGCGCCATCTTTGTCTTCGACCCAGCCGACGCCGGCCAGCGGCCCCATGTCCCGATAGACGAAGAGCGCGATCAGGCAGGCATAGACAGCGGCAACGGCCGCCGCTTCCGTTGGCGTGAAGATCCCGCCGTAGATGCCGCCCAGAATGATGACCATCAGGAACAGACCGACGGCGGCCTGCGATACCGAACTCCAGAGTTCCTTCCATCCCGCCCAGGGCTGCGCCGGCAGCTTTTTGACCCGCGCCATGATGTAGATCGCGGTCATGAGCATCAGGCCCGCGATGATGCCGGGAACGACACCTGCAAAGAACATGCGGCCGACCGAAACGTTGGTGGCGGCGGCATAGACGACCATGACGATCGACGGCGGAATGAGGATACCGAGCGTGCCCGCATTGGCGATCACACCGGCGGCGAATTCCTTGGTGTAACCCGCCTGGCGCATCCCGGCGATGGCAATCGTACCGATGGCGACAACCGTTGCCGGAGACGAGCCGGACAGGGCCGCGAACAACATGCAGGCAAACACGGCCGCGATGGCAAGACCGCCGCGTATCCAGCCGACAGCGTCGATCGAGAAGCGGATGATGCGCCGGGCAACGCCGCCCGTCGACATGAAGCTGGAGGCCAGAATGAAGAACGGGATCGCCAGAAGGGTGAAGTTCTGCGACGCGTTGAACAGCTGCACGGCCACGGAACTCATCGAGTCATGGCTGAACAGGGCGATGTAGAGCACGGCGGAGAGGCCGAGCGAGACGGCAATCGGAACCCCGAGGAACAGAAAGCCGAAAACGAAAATGAACAGAAATGCGGTTTCCATCGGCCTAGTCCTTCAGCACGTCTTTGTTTTCGGCCACCAGCTCTTCCGCCTCGTGGGCGGCGATGATGGCGTCCTTTTTTCCAAGAAGGATCAGGACGAATGCCTGAACAGACCGATAGGCCAGCAACGCCAGCCCGATCGGCAGAATGATGTAGGGAATCCAGCGGGGAACACGCTCGCGAACTTCGAACCACTCGATGATGAAGACCGGCCACTTCAGGTCTTCCATGCCGATCGGCAGCTTGTAGAACCTGGCGACGTAGGCGTAGGCCCCGCCGCTTGAGCCCTTGTTTTCAAGGGAGAGAAGCGCACCGAGCCACGCCGCCTCGAACAGCAGCGCCGCGTAGAGGATCGTCAGCGCGGCGCCCAGGAGAGCGGCAACGCGGAACAGGCGTTTGGGCAACAGGTTGATGATTGCGTCGACACCAAGATGAGCTCCGATCTTGATGCCGTAGCTCATGCCGAACAGGATCAGCCAGGCAAACAGGACACGCGTGAATTCAAGCGCACCGCCCCAGCCCGAGTTGAAACCATAGCGCGCGACCACCTGGGAAAATGTCACAAGGGTCATCAGCGCGAGGATGATTGCGATAAACGTTTCGTCCAGCGTTTCGATGAGTTTCGGCCGCACGTAGTCAAGCACGACGTAGAGACAGAAAAACGCGACAATCATCACGACCGGCCAGTATGTGGCCAACCAGGAGCCCATATTACCCTCCCCCGTTGAGAGTATTCCGATTTTTTTAGAAGTCTGGTGATGGACGAGGAAGGCCCGGGGGCCTTCCTCGAAGGATCACTCAAGTCAAGGCAGCTCAGCTCGCCTGATTGGACGACACCGCAGCATCGATGACGTCCTGGCCGATATCGTCACGGAACTTGTCCCAGACCGGCTTCATGGTTTCGACCCACTGATCGCGCTCTTCAGGGGTCAGCTGACGGACTTCGCCGCCATTTTCCATGATCTTCGTCTTGTTCTCTTCATTGATCTGCGCAGCACGGGCATTGTACTCGTCGGCAACCTCGTTGAAGATCGTCAGGAACTGGTCCTTGACGTCGGCATCCAGGCTGTCGAGCCACTCCTGAGACGTCACGGCCAGATAGGTCAGCAACTGGTGGTTCGTTTCGGTGGTGCCGTCCTGAACCTCAAAGAACTTCTGGGTGTAGATGTTGGACCAGGTGTTTTCCTGTCCGTCGACAACACCGGTCTGCAGCGCGCCGTAGACTTCCTTGAACGCAAGTTTCTGGGCGTTGGCGCCAAGCGCCTCGATCATTGCAACGGCAACGTCGGAGGTCTGGACGCGGAACTTCAGACCCTTGGCATCGGTCGGCAGCATCAGCGGCTTGTCGGCGGAAAACTGCTTCAGGCCGTTGAAGACGTAACCGAGACCGACAAAGCCGTAGTCGGACATTGCACCGAGCAGTTCCTGACCCTTCTCACCCTTGGTGAAGGTGGTCACGGCATCCATGTTGGAGAACAGGAACGGCAGGTCGAAGACACGGTATTTCAGCGTGTAGGATTCGAACTTGGAAAGGGACGGCGCGGCCAGCTGGACGTCGCCCAGCAGCAGGGCTTCCATCACCTTGTTGTCGTCGAAGAGCTGCGAAGACGGGAATACCTGCATGCAGGCCTTGCCGTCCATTTCCTTGTTGATGCGATCGGCAAGAGCGGTTGCCATTTCACCCTTCGGGTGACCCTGGGCCGCAACCACGTGGCTGAACTTGATGACAACTTCGCCGTCGGAGCAGTCATCGGCGGCAAAGGCCGAAGACGTCATGGCAAAGGAAGCTGCCGTTGCAGCGGCAATTACAAACTTTTTCATCGGATGTCCTCCCAGACATTTCAATATGACGGCCGTTAGGGCCGGACAGCGCGGAGGCTGGTCGCAAACCTATTGGCAAATCGTGTGCCAGTTCCCTGTGACCCGCCCAAAAGCGCAGATCTCCACAGGTTAGCAGACTGGATCACGGGAGACAGTCCGGGGGATTTCTTAGTTGCGTGTGCAGGTTTCGACACATGGAAAAGCTGGATGTGTCGAGACCGACACATCCTTGAGCCATCAGCGTCCCGCGTTATTGCCAGAGCGCTCCGTTGCTGGGATCGTGCCTCGTCGGCGCGGCGAGGCGTTCAAGCTTCTCCGGATTTCGGACGATATAGATCTGATCGACCTTCCCCTCATCCGTAAAGCCCAGCGTCATGGCCGTGACGATCCTGCCGTCGTCCAGCTGTGCCAGACCGCGCATCCCGTTGATCTGAAGTTCCACGATCTGCTCGCGAACCCACAAACGGCTGATGGCCCTGGTGATGAAGTTGACGACTTCCTGCCCCTCGATGACGCGGCTGATCGCAGCCGCCTTGCCGCCGCTGTCCGTGCGCAGCTGAACGGACTCCGCCAGAACATCGGCCAACTCATCCGGCGATCCCGTCTCGACTGCCGACAGGAATGCCTTCAGGAAAACGTCCTGTTGCTCCGGTGTAGGCGCGGACCGCGATGACTGGGACCGCACGAACCGGCTCGCGCGTGACACCAGCTGGCGGCAGGATGTCTCGCGGAGACCGAGGATCTCGGACACTTCACCATAGGACTTGCCGAACACTTCGCGCAGGAGATAAGCCGCCCGCTCCTTCGGCGTCAGACGTTCCAAGAGGAGCAGAAAGGCGGTCGTGAGCGACTGGGCCCGCTCCATATCGGCCTCCGGATCCGTTCCGGTGTCGATCTGAAGCGGTTCGGGGATCCACGGGCCGACATAGTCGACCCGCTTCCTGTGGGCAGCTTTCAGATAATCCAGGCACCTGTTGGTGCAGACTGTCGTCAGGTAGGCCTCCGGATTGGCAATCCGCTCATGGTCTGCGTCCTGCCACTTGACGAAGGTGTCCTGCACGGCGTCCTCGGCGTCCGCCATCGACCCGAGCATGCGATAGGCAAGCCCGATAAGGCGGCCCCTCATGTCCCCGAAGGTCATGCTGTCTGAAGCTCCGCTCATGCCGCCCTCCTGTCCCGTCAGTGGTTGGATACCTGGATGCGGTTCCAGAGATTGATCATGGCTACCGCGGATGTAAGCGCACTGATCTCGCCATCGCTGAAATGCGCGCGCAAACCGGCGCGCAACGCGGCATAGTCCGTATCGAGGCCGAGACCGGTCAGCGCTTCCGTCCAGGCGAACGCCGCCTTTTCCGCCGCAGTGAAGTCGTCGACATGCCGCCAGACCGTGATGCGCTCAAGCCGCTGATGGCTTTCTCCGTCCTTGAGTGCTTCGCCGGTATGCATCTTTACACAATAGGCACACTGGTTGATCTGGGACGCACGCAATTCAACGAGATGGCGCAGACCGGGGGCCAGTTCGGTCTTGCCGATCTCAATGCTCGCCGCTTCAAACCGCTGCAGCACGCCGGGGACATGGTCGAGATAATTGATTGAATTTTCAGGTGTCATGGGTGTCTTCCATTTGAAGTTTAAGAGGGTGACACCCTTTCGACGAACGGACAGCCCGGTTTGTGACATCGCGCGGAACTTTTTTGGCTGAGGCCAAATTGCCGGTCGCCGGCTTGAGCCCCAAAACACCCTGAAGAACCTGCGCTGTATCGGCATGGATGCCATGATCAAGTCCACTGCTGTCCGGTTTAACTCCGAATTGATTGAGCGAGGCCATCTCCAGTCACTGAACTTGTCATTCGGGCTGAAGCGCAGCGGAAGGCCGGAAACCAGTAACCACCGGATTTTCCGTCTTGTTTCAGTCTCTGGCCACACCGGGTACTGGGTCCCGGTCTTGCCGCTTGCGCGACAAACCGGGACGACACATCGGGGAAACAACTCCGTATCCCGATTTGGCGCCGCACGGAACCATGCTTCTTTCTCAACGACATAAGTTCGACAGTACTTTCTAAACCGGACAGCAATGGGGTCGACCCTGCAATCCATGCCGTGACATCACGATGACCGCGAAAGCTTAAACAAGCTCGCTTTCATCCTTGCCGAGCGCGTATTTGCGCATTTTCTCGTAGAGCGCCTTCCGGGACAGCCCCAGATTTTCATAGGTCGGCTTGATGGCTCCGCCGTTGCGTTTCAGTTCCGCGGCGATCAGCGCCTTTTCGTAGCCAGCAACCTGTTCGAAGAGGCTCGCGCCCACTGCCGATGACGGCTCTGCCTGCTGTTCCAGACCGAGCACGAAACGGTCGGCGACATTGCGCAGCTCGCGGACATTGCCGGGCCAGTCGCGCGCCAAGAGACCGGCCAGATAGGCTTCGGTGATGTCGGGTATCTCGCGCCGGTAGCGCGCCCTTGCCTCGACGGCCAGATGCCTGAACAGGAGCGGAATGTCTTCAAGCCGGTCCCGAAGCGGCGGGATGGCCACGTGCACCACGTTGAGCCGGTAAAACAGGTCGAGCCGGAAGCGGCCCTCTTTCCCGGCTTCCTCCAGATCCTCTTTCGTCGCTGCAATAAAGCGGACATCGAGGTCGATCGCCTTGTTTGAACCGAGACGCTCGATCGTTCTGGTTTCAATCACCCTCAGCAGCTTGACCTGCAGTTCGAGCGGCATGGATTCGATCTCGTCCAGAAACACCGTGCCGCCATGCGCGTGTTCCAGCTTGCCGATGCGTTGCCCGCTTGCGCCGGTGAAGGCACCCTTCTCGTGGCCGAAAAGTTCCGATTCGATGATCTCGGCCGGCAAGGCGCCGCAATTGAGCGCGACGAAGGGTTTCACCTTGCGCGGGCCCTCGTCGTGCAGGGCCCGGGCGACGACTTCCTTGCCTGATCCCGTCTCTCCGAGGATCAGCACATCCGCGTCAGTCGCGGCCAGCGCCGTCACATTCTTCCGGAGCAGGTCCATCACCGATGTCCGGCCCACGAGGCGGCTTTCCAGTCCCGTCCTGTCGGCCAACTCCTCGCGCAGCTTGCGGTTTTCCAGGACGAGCCGGCGCTTTTCGAGCGCCCGTTCCACGACAGACGCAAGATGCGACACGGAAAAGGGTTTTTCCAGAAAGTCATAAGCCCCGGCCCGCATCGCCTCGACGGCCAGCGGGACATCGCCGTGTCCGGTGATCAGCACCACGGGGAGCGCCGGGTCGATCTCGAACGCCGTTTTCATGACCTGAAAGCCGTCCGTACCCGGCATGCGGATATCGGTGACAAGAACACCGTAGAACCCGCGATTGATACGCTCGAGCGCCTGTTCGGGCGCTCCGGTCGCAAAAACGTCCTGGCCGCTCAGTTCCAGGCCCTGGCTCAGCGATTCCCTGAGCGCCACTTCGTCGTCGATCAACAGAACGGTTGCCTGATCCATGTTCTATTCCGCCGCCAGCACCTGTTTGTCCGCGATCGGCAGGCGCATGGTGAAGACCGCGCCTCCGCCTTCCCGGTTTTCCGCCTTCAGCGTTCCGGAAAAATCATGGACGATCTTGTAGGCGATCGACAAGCCCAATCCAAGTCCGGCACCGACATCCTTGGTGGTGAAAAAAGGGTCGAAGATCTGCGGCAGCGTTTCCTGGTCGATCCCGGTACCGTTGTCGGCGACCTGCAACACCGCTTCCCGGTCCTCTCGAACCAGCGAAAGACTGACCATCGGCGCTGCACGGGACTGGACAGCATCGAACGCATTGGACAGCAGATTGATGATGACCTGTTCGAGCCGGATGCGGCCGCCCTTGACGATAATGTCTTCATCCGGAAGGTCGAGATTCAGACCGAAACCGCTCTGCTTGACCTGCGGCTGAAGCAAGAGAAGGGCCTCGTCGATCGCCTGGCGCAGGGAGACGGGTTTGATATCCGTTCCGGAACGCCGGCTGAAGCCCTTGAGCGTCTTTGCGATTTCTCCCATCCGCGTGACCATGCCGCCAATACGCGTCAGATTGGATTTTGCCTCCTCCGCGCGGTTGCGGTCGATCAGCATTTCCGCGATTTCCGCGTCGGACCGGATCGCGGCCAGGGGCTGGTTGTATTCATGGCTGAGCGCCGCGGACATCCGCCCGAGCGTTGCAAGCTTGGCCGCCTGGACAAGTTCGGCCTGCGTCTGGCGCAAACTGGCTTCGGCCTGCTTGCGTTCGCGAACTTCACGTTCCAGATGGGTGTTCGCCCGGCGCAATTCTGCGGTCCGGCTCTGGACGCGGCGCTCCAGGCGAAGGGCCGCCGCCCGGTTGCGCCGCTCCTCGCGCACAAACTCCTTGCGCCGGGCTATCAGGAACCAGATACCGCCGGCCGCGATGACGCAGACCAGCAGGGCCACAAGCATTGCCCATCCGGACTGGCGGCGAGCATCTTCGATGTCCACAAGCGTGCGCACTTCCCACTCCAGCACCGGCAGGTTCGACGTCAACTGCATGTGCGAATTGCGCGCGCCTGCGTCTGGAAGCAGCAACCGCATGCGCCCCGCCAGCGACAGGTCCGCGACATTCCAGCTCGGGTCGAGTTCGTCTCTCGTCCTGCCTCTCAGCTCGGGCACGTTGGAAACGACCACCCGGTTCCTGCCGTCGAGTGCGAGGATCGGATCCTTGCTCAAGGCCCAGGCCTGCTCGACGTCATCAAGGCTCACCCGCACGGCCAGCACGCCGAGGAAGGTGTCTCCCCGCCTGAGCGGAGATGCGAACACATAATTGGACGGCGTTTCCGGCGTTCCCGGGATCAATTCCCTGCCAAGCTGGCCCTGGCTCGCCTGCGTAAAGGCGTGGGGTATCGTCCTGGCGCCACCGATCGCGTTGGCCGGGACACTTTCCTGGCTGGACACGATCACCTTGCCGGACGCGTCCATGAGCCAGATTTCCTCCGCGCCGGACATGCCGGCCGCAATTGCCGCAATGCCGGGTTCCGCATTGGCCTTTTGATCGTGAATGAGACCTGCAATGTCCGGACCGCGCGCAAGCAAGGGCGACAGCAGCCGGAACTTGTCCAGCAACCGCTCCAGAACGGCAGTCTGCACGGCAAGGTTCGCTTCTGCCCGGGTCTCCGTCTCGGCAAGTGTGATGCGCAGGCTGGCCAGACCGGTCAGCCACACGATCAAAAGTGTGGCCAATACCAGACCGGCACCAATGCCGAATTTCAACTTGCGCCACGCCAGGCGCTTTGGTCTGCGCATCATCGGGTCACTATACTGCACGAAATTCAGCCGTGAAATTGACCAAAATCGTCAGGGTCGGAAAAACCGCCCGGGAACGGACCCATAAATGAGGCCGTACACTAGGGAACGGACTCATAAATGAAGTCAATTTGGTTTGGATCGTTTTGACCAACTGCGAGGAGCGAAAGCGCAGGAAAAGTGTTGCATTTTCAAGCGTTTCGCGACGATGCAGATGGTCGAAACGGTCAAATCCGAAGGACGACAAAATGGCTTCATTTATGGGTCCGTTCCCTAGACCAGGCTCCTCTGCCGCCTGTCGATGGCGACGCTCTTGATCAGCACGGTCACGCTCCTGCCGGTCGCGAGCTTCAGATCGGCAACGGAGGCCCGGGTGATGCGCGCCCGGATGGTCTGATCGTTGAGAACGCACAGGATTTCCGCATAGGGGCCGGTTTCCTCCGAGATGCTGGTAATGGTTGCTTCGAACGCATTGCGGATCGAAAGGCCTTGCGGCGGTTCGAGCGCAAGGGCGACATCGCGTGCCCTGATCCGAAGCCGGACCGCATCGCCGGTTTCAGCCGGCAGATCCGGGATCTGCAGGACAGCGCCGCCGATATCGACAAGGGTCAGGCCCCAGTTCGCATCGGTTCCCGTGACCTTTCCATGAATGAGCGCACCGGCCTCGTGACGCCCGGTTGCCCGGCCAAGGTCGGTTCTGGTCAGCATCTCTGCAACGGGTCCATAGGCGGGTGTGCGGCCCTCGGACAGGATGACCAGCGTGTCGGACAATCTCGCGACTTCCTCGATCGAATGACTGACATAGAGGATCGGTATGCCGGCTTCGCCGCACAAACGGTCCAGATACGGCAGGATATCGTTGCGCCGCGCCTGGTCGAGACTGGCTAGCGGCTCGTCCATGATCAGCAGACGGGGATCGGACAGAAGCGCCCGCCCGATGGCAACGCGCTGCTTCTCGCCTCCAGACAGCCGGCCCGGCTTGCGCTCCAGAAGGGCTGACAGGCCCAGCAGTTCGACGACTTCACCCGGATCGCGATCCCCCGCGCGCCGGCCCGCCCAGCGCGCGTAAGTGAGGTTGGACCTGACGCTGAGGTGGGGAAAGAGGCGCGCATCCTGAAAGACATGACCGATGCGCCGCTCCTGCACCGGCAGGTTCACGCCCTGCACTGCGTCGAACAGAACCGTTCCATCCAGGACGATCCGCCCGGATTGCGGTACCAGAAGTCCGGCGATCATGTTGGTCAGGGTCGTCTTGCCGGAGCCCGACTGCCCGAACAGCGACGTGACGCCGCCCTCGCTGGCAAACCTTGCCTGAAACTCCAGGCTGCCGACCCTGCCGGCAATGTCGACATCAAGCATCGGCACCTCCAAGGCGGGACCGCAGATGCCGCGCCAGCAACTCGGACGCGATCAGGGCGGCAAAGGCGACAAAGGCCGCGATCAGCGTGAGCCTGAAGGCGGCGAGGTCGCCACTGGGGGTCTGCGTTGCGGTGTAAAGCGCAAGCGCAAGCGTGCGGGTTTCACCCGGAATATTCGAGACAAAGGTGATGGTTGCACCGAACTCACCCATGGCCTTGGCAAATCCGAGGATGGCACCACCGAGAATACCGGGCAGGGCGAGTGGCAGCGTCACGGTGAAAAACGTGACGATCCTGTGCGCTCCGAGCGATTTCGCGGCTTCTTCCAGCTTCGGATCAACGGCTTCGAAAGACAGGCGGATCGGGCGCACGATCAGCGGAAAGGCCATCACTCCGGCAGCAAGCGCGGCACCGGTCCAGCTGAAGGCAAAGCTTATCCCGAAGGTGTCGTTCAGAAATGCGCCGACCGGCCCTTTCCGGCCGAACATCATCAAGAGCACATAGCCCGTCACCACCGGCGGCAGGACCAGCGGCAAGTGCACCAGAGCATTGACCAGTCCGTGGCCGGGAAAACGATACCGCGCGAGGACATAGGCGACCAGAACCGCCACAGGCAGACTGACGAGAAGCGCGACGGCTGCGACCCTCAAGGTCAACAGGAGTGCCTGGCATTCGTCGGGTTGAAGGTCGAAAAGGTTCACGTGCGCCCGGTCTGCTGCTCATCGCGCCGCCTGAGGCCGTGCCCCTGGCGGCAAACTATTCCACCTTATCGGTCACAAACCCCAGAGATTGCAAGATTTCTTGTGCGTCCGGACTGGTCAGGAAATCCAGAAACAGTTCGGCGGCCGGGTTTGCGCTCGTCTCCGTCACAGCCGCGAGATAGCGGATTTCCGGGTGGCTGGAGATCGGCAGGACGGCAAGAACGGCAACGTTCGGCTCGACTTGCGCGTCCGTGCGGTAAACGAGCCCGAGCGGCGTGTCGCCCCTGGCAACCGACGCCAGGGCAATCCGGACATTTTCCATGGGCGCAAGCCGGCCGGCAACCGATTGCCAGAGACCGAGCTTTTCCAGCGCAGTCCTGCCATACCTGCCCGCCGGAACCGTGTCCGGATCCGCCATCGCCATGCGCTGGCCATCGAGGAAATCCGCGATCTTCGATGCCTCAAGTTCAAGTGCGGCGCCCCCCCTCGCTCCTACAAGAACGAGTGCGTTGGACGCGACCTGCCGCACGCTTGCAGGATCGACGCTGCCGTTTTCCGTCACATAATCCATCCAGTCGGCGTCAGCGGAAACAAAGAGATCAGCCGGCGCGCCGGCCTCGATCTGCCGCGCCAGTGCCCCGGTTCCCGCGAAGGAGAACACCACCTTCGACCCTGTTTGGTCCTCGAAACCGGTGGCGATCCGTTCCATCGCCTCGCGCATGCTCGCGGCGGCAAAGACCGTGAGATCGGATGCGGCAGCCGCGGGTGCGAGCAGCGCTGCCAGGACGGCCATGATCGGAAAGAGACGCGCGTACATTCGAGATCCAGGTTCGCAGACAGTCAAACGGCTAGAGTATTTTCCGACCAATTTGGGTCATTTGACCGAGGCCCTTTTTCGCGCTGGCGAGACGGTTCGCCCGCAGCGGTGTTTCCCACCACAAGGGTGGACCAACGATGCCAGAGCGGAAAAGGGCCCGGCCAATCTTGATGTTTGTCGCTTGAATACGTTCCACAACCGGTGAGAATATCCAGCCCATCGGCGGCGTTGTGCCACTTGCACGATGCACCGCATCGCGCTTCGTGACCCGCCTGACCGAGTGAACCGGATATCCTCATCAAATGAACCAAATTGGTCGGAAAATGCTCTAACTTATCGGCAGGTGGAGTGCAACAGCGCTCTCAAGTCGTTGCGCGGCGATCTTCCTTGATCATGTCGGCACCCTTTTCCGCGATCATGATTGTTGGCGCGTTGGTGTTTCCGGAGGTGATCGTCGGCATGACCGAGGCATCGATCACACGGATGTTGTCAAATCCCCGCAATTTGAGGCGTCGGTCCACCACCGAAGCGTCGTCCGTGCCCATCCGGCAGGTGCTGACCGGGTGAAAAATGGTGGTCCCGATCTCGCCGGCAGCCTTCACCAGATCCTCCTCGTCCGTCAGATCCGGTCCCGGCAGAAACTCTTCCGGCTCGAACGGCTGCATGGCGGGGGCTGCCATGATCCGCCGGGTCAGCCGAATCGCATCCGCAGCGACGCGCTTGTCGGCTTCCGCGGAGAGATAGTTCGGCAGGATCTCGGGATGATCTAATTTGTTCGCGGACGTGATGTGAACATGGCCACGGCTTTCGGGCCGCAAGTTACAAACGCTTGCCGTCACCGCCGGAAAGGGATGCAGCGGCTCGCCGAATTTCGGCAGGGACAGCGGCTGCACGTGGTATTGCACATTCGGCGTTTCAAAGGATGGGTCGGTTTTCGCAAACGCGCCCAGCTGACTGGGAGCCATCGACATGGGTCCCGACCGCTTGAGAAGATATTCGAGGCCGATCTTGGCCTTGCCGACCCAGTTGCCCGCCATCTGATTCAGCGTCAGGGTGTTCCTGACCTTGAAAATGGGCCGCAGCTGCAGGTGGTCCTGCAGGTTCTCGCCGACATTGCGGTTTTCCGCGCGCGATTCGATCCCGGCATTCTTCAAGATTTCGGGGTTGCCGATTCCGGACAGCTCAAGCAGCTGCGGCGAGCCGATGGAACCCGCAGCAAGGATCAGTTCTCCATCCACTTGCAGGGTTGCCGGTTCGCCCGCAACGTCAAGCGTCAATCCGCTTGCCTTGCCGTTTTCAAAGACGATGCGTTCGGCATGTGCCTCGGTCAGCACCTTGAGGTTCGAGCGGTTTTGCGCCGGGCGCAAGAAGGCTTTTGCGCCGTTCCAGCGTAACCCCGATTTCTGGTTGACCTGAAAATAGGCCGATCCGAAATTGTCGCCCGTGTTGAAATCGGCGGTCTTGGGAATGCCGGTCTGTTCGCAGGCATCCCGGAAGGCATCGAGGATTTCCCAGGACATGCGCTGCTCTTCCACGCGGAGATTCCCGTCCTTGCCGTGCATGTCGTCATCGAGGGCATAGTGATCTTCCGATTTCCTGAAATAGGGCAGGACGTCTTCCCAACCCCATCCGGTCAGCCCGAGCTGGCGCCAGTGATCGTAGTCCCATGCCTGGCCCCGCATGTAGATCATGCCGTTGATCGAGGAACATCCGCCGAGCACCTTGCCGCGCGGATAGAGCAGCGAGCGGCCGTTCAGGCCTTTTTCGGCAGCGGTCTTGAAGCCCCAGTCAACGCGTGGATTGCCGATACAGTAAAGGTAGCCGACCGGAATATGCACCCATACGTAGTTGTCGCTCTTGCCCGCTTCCAGGAGCAATACCCTCACATCAGGGTCTTCCGACAAGCGGTTCGCCAGCACGCAGCCCGCAGTTCCCGCACCGACAATAACGTAGTCCCATGCCCCGAGGTCGTGCATCGTTCCTCCAATATCCGTTTCCCGGATGGACGCACGAGCGATGGTGTCCGGTCAAGTTAGCCGCTGGATGAATCAGGTCCCTCTGGCGTACAAAATTGCCACCGGCAATGGATGAAGACGCCTATAGATAGAGCCATACCCTGAGGCCGTTTACGTAATTCTTACGATAACTTGCGACAACTGGGCCGGTTCCGCTGGCGAGGCTCACGACATGTCCAACTTTGCACAACGCAGTCTGGAAGGTGTTTTCCTGACTGCATTCGGTATTGCAGGCCGCATCTACCGACCCTTGCGAAGCTGGATAGGAGCCGCAGTTCTGTGCCTGTTCATCCTGATGACGGCGGCCGTGGTGCAGGTGTTCCCGGTTTCGAACTGGGACATGCTGGCCTATACGGCGACCGCGATCGAGCCGGACACGGCGGATAGCGCAGACCTGCATGCAAAAACCTACGCGCTCGTGAAGGCCAATGTCAGCGACGGTGAATATGTCACGCTGACCGAGGACCGTCCGTACCGTGTCCATCAGGCGCAGGATGCGGACGCCTTTGAAACGATGCTCGGCTTCTACCGGCTCAAGGTGCTCTATGTCGAAACCGCGCGCCTTTTCTCGGGCGTCACCGGTACCGTTGAAGCGTTCCGGCTGATCTCGCTGCTGTCGGTCCTTGCCGTTGGTGCCGTCCTGCTGGTCTGGCTCGCAAGGACCGGGACACTGGCCCATGGCCCTGTCGTGGCCGCCTTCCTCATGCTGTGCAGTTTCGGCTACGCGGCCCAGCTCGTTTCGCCGGATCTCTACGCGACGTTCTTCCTGTTGCTGGCGGCGTTCTTCTTCCTGGAAAAATGGGATGTGCCGGCGGCGCTTGCGCTCATCTGCGCCTTTCTCGTGAGACCGGATCATCTTGCCTTTATCGGCGTGTTCTTCGTATTCGCCGCCATCTACGGGCCGGGGCGTTGGGCGATGATAGCCTGCTTCGCCGCTTGCCTGGGGATCTATGTCTGGCTGACGCGCGGCGCGGATCACCCAGGCTGGTGGATCCACATGTGGTTCACCCATATCGAATACGTGCCGACACTGAAGGATTTCGATCCGCCCTTTTCCATCGGTACCTATGTCGAAATGCTCGTCCGGTCGACGGTCAGGGCCGTCATGGGTTTCACCTGGGTCGCGGTTCTGTTCGGGCTCGTGCTCTTCTTCGCGAAGTGCATTTCACCCGACCGCCTGGATCTCAGGTCGAAAGTGCTGCTTTATGCGGCCTTCACGTCGATCTGCGCCAAATACATCGTGTTCCCGCACTATGAAACGCGGTTCCACCTGCCCTATCTGGTAATTCTCGGCATGACCCTGCTTGTCGGCTGGCACCGGCAGCAGACCGTCACGCAATAGGGCTCGCAAATCGGGTCGCCTTGCGGGTGACCCGTTCTTAAGGTCGCCTCAGACGAACTGAGGAGACGTTTCATGTTTCAGATCAATCCCCTGCCGGAAAGCGCGTTTTCCCATCTTTACGGGCTCCCGGACGACGAACTTGCACTCAGGAATGTTCAAGTCCACGTTTCAGACGGTGCCGCGCCCTGCCGGGTGTCCCTGACCGACCTTGCAGAAGGGCAACGCGTGTTCCTGCTGAATTTCGAACATCAGCCCGGCGAGACCCCCTATCGCTCGCGCCATGCGATCTATGTCGGCGACGGGGCGCTGGAGAACCTTCCAGCCGCCGGCGTCGTGCCCGCTTCCATTTCAAGCCGTCTGCTATCGGTCCGCGCCTTCAATGCGGAGCATGAAATCGTCGACGCCGATGTCATCGACGGTTCCGAGGTGACCGGGCTGATCTCGACATTCTTCGGCAATGCGGATGTGGATTATCTGCACCTTCATTTCGCAAAGCGGGGCTGTTTCGCCGCCAAGGTGACCCGGGCAGGCGGCTAGAGTTTTTTCCTTCGGGCTTCGCCTTGCGTGTCAAACCGGTTCCTTCTTTTTGGATAAACTGGTGCTGGCATCCGGGCGCGTGTTTTGGAAGCGTCCGGTCCCGGGACGGCATCTCATGCTAAACTTGGGGTGTCAGACACGGTTTCGACAATCAAAGGGAGAATTGCGCCATGCAGACCGCTGCCGACCGTTGCGCCGCTTTCAAGGCCCTACATGAAAAAGGGCGGGCTTTCCTCATGCCCAATCCCTTTGACATCGGTTCTGCCCGCATTCTCGATGGAATGCGCTTCGATGCGCTGGCGACCTCAAGCGCAGGCTTCGCCTGGACAAAGGGCGTGCGCGATGCCGAGGGTCATATCGCCCGCGACGACGCACTTGCGCATGCCGCCGACATCATCAGCGCCACCAGCCTGCCGGTGAACGGCGACCTTGAAAACGGGTTCGGCCACAGTCCCGACGACGTCGCCGAGACGATCAGAGGCGCCATAGACGTCGGGCTGGCGGGATGCTCGATCGAGGACTACAGCACCGACCCACACGACCCTTATTATCCGCTCGATCAGGCCGTCGACCGGATCAAGGCGGCCGTCGATGCGAAACTGAGCGCTTCGCCGGACTTTGTCCTGACCGCGCGCAGCGAAGGTCCGGTAAAAACACAATTCGAGCTTGATGAAACGATCAAACGCCTGAATGCCTTCGCCGATGCGGGCGCGGACTGCCTCTATGCACCGCAACTCAAGGGCAAGGATCAGATCGCGGCAGTGCTTGCCGCGGTCGACAAGCCGGTCAACATCCTTGCGGGACGCAAGAATTTTCACCTGACCCGGAAGGAACTTGCAGACCTGGGCGTCGCGCGGGTGTCGATCGGTGCCGGACTTGCCCGGATCGCGCTCGGGGCGTTTGTCGCAGCGGCCGAGGACATGAAAGATGGCGGCGCCTTCGGGTGTTTCGACCGCGCACAAGGCATGAGCGATTTTGAATCGTTCATGAAGGCCCGGCCCTGAGCGGGATGGGCGGGATCGGGCCGGGCAAGGACCCGGAACGGGCGAGAGCGGAGGACGCGTCGGCTCTGACCGAACTTGCCCGGCGCGCCTATGAAAGGTTCATTCCGATCATGAACGCGGTACCGTTGCCGATGACAGCGGACTACGCTGCCCTTATCGGCAATGCCGATGTCTGGGTCGTGCGCGGCACGGCAGGCATCGGCGCGAGCCTCGTTCTTGTTCCTGAGGACGATCACCTTCTGATCGAGAGTGTCGCCGTGGATCCGGACCGGCAGGGCGAAGGGCTCGGATGGAAGATGCTGCACTGGGCTTACGCACGCGCGCGGGACCTCGGCTTCGACGAGCTTCGCCTCTACACCAATGTCCTGATGCATGAAAACAGGGCCTGGTACAAGCGCGCCGGATGGACGGAACTCCACGAGGAGCAGCGCGGCGACAAGCGTATCGTCCACTTTGCTTACAGGCTTCAGCCCGTCGCCCAGTAGGTCAGGACAATCGGCAGCGTGACCAGTGTCAGGCACGTGGAGACGAATATGAATGCGGCCACGCCCCCGGCGTGATCGGGCTGATGCTGGGAGGTCGCCAGATATGTCGCGACGGAGGGCGGCATGAAGCACAGAAGCACGATCAC
The DNA here is from genome assembly GCF_963669205.1 of uncultured Roseibium sp. Lineage (NCBI taxonomy): Bacteria > Pseudomonadati > Pseudomonadota > Alphaproteobacteria > Hyphomicrobiales > Stappiaceae > Roseibium > uncultured Roseibium sp. Next base: position 24,425 of record NZ_OY769915.1, on the reverse strand, counting down.
GCTCTCGATCTTCGCGTCCAGCGGCAGAACAGATGTAATGGCAAAGGCCGCGGCCGCAGAAATGCCGATATGGATCAGGGACAGGACAATCGCGCGTGAAACGCCGCTCAGTTTCAGCGTCTCGAGGCTGTGTCCGAGCGTGAGCAGCATGATGGGAATGGCGAGCCCGCCCAGGATCTCGAGGCTCTGATCTATGGGCCCGGGTATTTTCCAGCCGGTCGCGAGCAAAAAAAGCGCCAGGATCACGGCATAGATCACCGGCTGCCGGGCAAGCGCCTTGAAGTCCGGCCGTCCCATGGGGATCGCGATGCCGATCGTGAAGATCGCCGTCAGGACAACAACGATGAAGCCGATGGCGACGGCGCCGCCTTGCGCCCCGAAGGCCAGGGTTGCGACCGGCAGGCCAATGTTGCCGACGTTCGACAGCATCATCGGGGCCAGGTAGGCCCTGATCGAAACCCGCATCAGTTTCAGGACGACAAAGCCTAGTGTGCCGAAAATCACAACCATCGCGAGGGCCGCGCCGAGAACGGTCAGAAAGGTCCCGAGCTGGATATGTTCCTTTGCCAGGTGAGACAGGATCAGGGTCGGATAGCCCACATTGGAAACAAGCGACCCGAAGAGTTTCCTGTCGAACGGGGCCTTGAGCCAGGCCAGGGCATAGCCGAGCAGGACGCACAGGAGAACAGGCACCATGACATTGGCGACATGTTCAATGATACCTGTCATGCCTCTTCTCCCAGCCTTGCGCAAACCCGAGGTTAGGGTACGGACTCAAAAATGAGTCCGTACCCTAGTGTTTGCACCTTCGCCGAATCAAGCGCGGGGAACTCCTATTCCGGCCGCTCTCCAACGTAGGCAGCGCGAGGACGGATTTTCTCGTGAGCCGCATATTGCTCCAGCGCGTGCGCGATCCAGCCAGTGATCCTCCCGGCACAGAAGATGATCTTGGCCGCATCCTTCGGCAGGCCGTAGGTCTTCTGGATGGCTGCCAGCGCGAAATCGATGTTCGGCGGCAGACCGAACAGGTCGTCGGCTGCCGTGATCATATCCGGCAGACGCGCGACGAACGGATTGTCCGGTTCTGTTCGAAAGAGAATGTCCAGAAGACAATCGGCGCGCGGATCACGGTCCTGATAAACGGAGTGGCCGAAACCGGGCAACGTTTCCCCGCGCGCCAGCCGGTCCGCCAGGGCCTGTTCGATGTCGGTTTCGGACTGGATTTCGGCAAGCCATGCCGCCGCCCGGTCGGGTGCCGCGCCGTGGCGCGGACCGGCAAACGCACCCAGCCCGGACAGCAGGGCCGCGTGCAGCGGCGCACGTGTCGACGCCGCGCAGCGCGCGGCAAAGGCGCTGGTGTTGAGTTCGTGATCGGCGCACAGAACCAGCGCCGCCCTGATCACGTTCTTCGCACTCGCAGACACCTTGAAGGCATCGGCGATCTGGGTGTGGATCGGAACGGCGACCGGTTGCTGATCGAGGAGGACGGCGACGCAATAGCGCAACAGGGCCGCGCCCTTTGTCTGGAGCAAGCGCGGGGCAAGCGTGAAGGCCGCCCTGTCCTGCAACGGCCAGGCCGCCAGCGCCATCATCAGCCGGTCCAGCGGCGCGAGACCGTCGGGCATTAAAGGCGGGTTCTGCGGAACATTGTCAGCGAAGGGGTCGTCGGGCGAGGCCCAGAGAAGCGTTGCGACGCTCTCCAGCGTCGATGTCCCGGCGAGATCCGTCGCAAGCCTGCCCCGGTAGACCGGGCCCACGTCCGAGATCAGCGTGAGTTCGGTCTCAAGTACCGGGTCGCCGGTCAGCGGCCGCGCGCCGGTATGGTCTTCAACCTGCCGGCGGCCCTTGAGACGACGGACGTCCGCAGCATCGTAACGGCGCTTCTTGCCGGGTCCGGCAACAGAGGAAATCAGACCGCGGCTGACATAGGCGTAAAGCGTTGCCGGCTGAACGCCGAGCTCCGTTGCGGCCTCTTTGGCAGAAAGAAAAATGGGCGTGCTCATACATTGATTGTAATTGTCAACATTGATCAATGCAATTGTTTTCATCTATCTGAGCACACACAAAGAAGGAGCTGACCATGACAGAAGTGCCAAATCCGGCTCGGATGAAACAGGACCCGACTGCCGGTCTCGACGGTGTTGTTGCCGCAACGACGCGGCTGAGCGACGTTGACGGTAAGAACGGTGTGCTTGTCCTGCGTGGCCGGAAAATCGAGGATCTTGCAGGCCGGGTTTCGTTCGAACAGTCGATCGCGCACCTGTGGCAAGACGTCGAGCCCGTCGACGCTCAAGCGCTGAAAATCTTGCTGGGCGAGGCGCGGATTGCCGCTTTTTCGCTTGTTCCCGTTCTGGAGAGCGCGCCGGACGGCCTGCCGGTCCTGGACCGGATGCAGCTTGGCCTTACCGCACTGCAGCCGAAACCGGGTGTTGCGGAAGCCGTGTCGATCATTGGCGCCCTGTCCGTATTCCTGGCGGCGTCCCACAGGATCTTGACCGGCCAGAGGACGCTTGCCCCGGACAGCACGCTTTCGACGGCCGCCGACATCCTGCGCATGCTCACCGGGGAAACACCTGCCGCTGCGCACACGGATGCCCTCGACCGGTATCTGGTCACCATTCTCGATCACGGTCTCAACGCGTCGACTTTCACGGCCCGGGTGATCGGCTCGACCCAGGCAAGCATGAAGCAGGCTGTCCTGGGTGCCATGGGGGCCCTGAGCGGTCCGCTGCATGGCGGCGCACCCGGACCGGTTCTGGACATGATCGACGCGATCGGAGACCCCGGAAACGCCGAGAGCTGGATCAGGCAGGCACTGGCACGCAAGGAGCGTCTGATGGGCTTCGGGCACCGGATCTACCGGACCCGGGATCCGCGCGCCGACGTACTGAAAGAGGGCTTGCGGCAACTGAGCCGGAATAACCCGAAAGTGCGACTCGCCGAAAACATTGAAGCGGCAGCGCTCGCCGCGCTGAAAACAGCCAAGCCGGACCGGCTGCTGGACACCAATGTGGAGTTCTACACCGCCGTTCTGCTGGACGCGATCGGGATAGACCGGACACTGTTCACGCCGCTCTTTGCCACGGGCCGGGCCGCCGGCTGGTGCGCACACGTGATCGAACAACAGGAAACCGGAAAGCTCATCCGTCCGGCATCGCACTACGCAGGGCTTATGCCGGACTGATGCGATGAGACGCGTTTGAACCGGATGTCATGCCAGCAACACGCAGCAACGACAGGCGCACCCGGTCAAACACCTCGCCGTCCCGGACGCAGCAAAGCGGAGATCCGGGACCGGAACGCCGCCGTGTTGGCGCGTAACGGGCCAAAGCGGCTCCCCGATCCCGGCTCGCGCTGCGCTTGGCCGGGGATGACTCTTCGCAGACAGGGGTTGGCTAAAATGCAAAAGCCCCTCAGCCGTCATTGCCGGACTTGATCCGGCAATCCATGCCGCTTCGTCCCGGCGACCAAAAGCCTTGCAATGGGAAACGCAACGGAATGGATGCCATGGTCGAGCCATGGCATGACCCGGGAAGGGACATGGGCTTGAACTGTGTTCCGGCCTGGATGAAACGTCATCATCCAGATTTGTCATCCCGGTTTGCCGCATGCGCGGCAAGACCGGGAACCAGTCTTCCTTGCGCCTGGCGATAACAAACTTCACGTCGGCTGGAGATTACTGGTTCCCTGCCTTCGCAGGGATGACAAGAACGAAACTTGGTCTATAAAAATCACCAATCCAACCTGTCGTCGCCGTCCCGGACGCAGCAAAGCGGAGACCCGGGACCGGAGCGCCGCCGCGTTGGCGCGTAACGGGCCATAGCGGCTCCCCGATCCCGGCTCGCGCTGCGCTTGGCCGGGATGACGGGCGAAGGTGGAATTGCCGGGAACGTTTCTATCTGTCGTCATTGCCGGACCTGATCCGGCAATCCATGCCGATGCGTCCCGGCGACCAAAAGCCTTGCAATGGGAAACGCAACGGAATGGATGCCATGGCCGAGCCATGGCATGACCCGGGAAGGGACAAGGGCTTGAACTGTGTTCCGGCCTGGATGAAACGTCATCATCCAGATTTGTCATCCCGGTTTGCCGCATGCGCGGCAAGTCCGGGAACCAGTCTTCCTTGCGCCTGGCGATAACAAACTTCACGTCGGCTGGAGATTACTGGTTCCCTGCCTTCGCAGGGATGACAAGAACGAAACTTGGTCTATAAAAATCACCAATCCAACCTGTCGTCGCCGTCACGGACGCAGCAAAGCGGAGACCCGGGACCGGAGCGCCGCCGCGTTGGCGCGTAACGGGCCATAGCGGCTCCCCGATCCCGGCTCGCGCTGCGCTTGGCCGGGATGACGGGCGAAGGTGGAATTGCCGGGAACGTTTCTATCTGCCGTCATTGCCGGACTTGATCCGGCAATCCATGCCGCTTCGTCCCGGCGACCAAAAGCCTTGCAATGGGAAACGCAACGGAATGGATGCCATGGTCGAGCCCACTGCTGTCCGGTTTAACTCGGACTTGATCTAGCGAGTCGATCCCAGCCCATGACCTTGTCATTCCGGCTGAAGCGCAGCGGAAGGCCGGAACCCAGTAACCACCGGATTTTCCGTCTTGTTTCAGTCTCCGACCACAATGGGTACTGGGTCCCGGTCTTGCCGCTTTCACGGCAAACCGGGACGACAAATCGGGGGAACAATTCCGTATCCCGATTTGGCGCCGCACGGAACTATGTTGCTTTCTCAACGACAAAAGTTCGACAGTACTTTCCAAACCCGACAGCAGTGGGTCAAGCCATGGCATGACGCGGGCAGGAACAGAGGCTTGGACTGCGTTCCGGCCGGAACGAGGACGGCGGAAAGCCTTAACCGGCCATTTCGGCTTCGCGCACGGCGAGTTCGATCTCGTCGACGAGACCTTGCTCCAGGCCGAGACGGGCCGCCAGCATCTGCAGATAGGCGCGTTCGGCCGGATGGTCGGGATCGATGGCAAGGCGCGAGGCCGCGTAGATCTCGGCGGCGGTTTCGGGACAGGTCGCGGAGGCGACGACCTTGTCCAGGTCCAGCGGCGATCTCAGTTCGTCCATCAGGAAGGCCTTGGCTTCGCTGTCGAGACCCGCTTCGTCGATCTTCGCAAAGATCCGGTCCTGTTCCTCGCGGTCGATGTGCCCGTCGGCCTTGGCTGCGGAGACCATCGCCGTCAGCAGCGCGATCGCGAAGGCATTTTCGCCGCCCGGTTGCTCCGCCGGATCGAAGGCCGTGCCGCGCGGTGCCTCGAGCGGGATCGGTTCGTCCCGCGGATATTGCGGGCGCGGGGCGTTCTGCTGGTTTGCCTTGTGACCCTGATAGGCCTTGTAGGCGAGGCCCGCGACGAGTGCGAGACCGCCGTAAGTGACAGCCTTCTTGCCGATCTTGCGCCCAGATTTCGAGCCGAGCATCAGTCCGGCGAGACCGCCAAGTGCCAGGCCGCCGCCCTGGGAAGACAGAAAATCCTTGCCTTGAGAGAGCAGATCACCCGATCCGCCGCCCCGCTGCGCGCCGCCCTGGCCACCATACTGATTGCCGGACTGGCCACCTAGAAACTGGTCCAGCAAGGATTTCGCGTCAAACATGAAGTGCTCCCTTTAACGACCCCTACCGGGGCAAAATCACAATTGCCCTAACAGATGGTGCTTTCTTCAACGCGCGCAAGTTTGCGTTACATTTGCGTACATAAACAAGACCACCGGTGCGTCCGGACAGCAGACGCTATCCGAGCGGCAGCAGATTGTCGTCCTTGAGCGTTTCCATCGCGATAGACGATTTCACATGCTGCACGGCCTCCTGGGGCAGAAGATCGTCATTGATGATCCGGCTGAGTTTCTTCAGATCCGCGACCACGATTTTCAGCATGTAGTCCACGTCTCCGGTAAGCGTGTAGGCCTCCTGCACTTCCGGCATGGCCGTGACCATGTTGCGGAACTTGCGGGCATTCTCGTGGCTGTGCGCGCCGAGCGTCACGCCGACATAGGCGGTTACCATGAGCCCGAGCGCTTCCGGGTCCAGCGCCGCCCGGTAGCGGCGGATGACGCCTGCCTCTTCCAGCTTCTGCCGCCGGCGGGAAACCTGGCTTGCGGACAGACCGATCACCTCGCCAAGCTCCGCATTCGTCAGCGCCGCGTTCTCCTGCAATGCGGTCAGGAGTTTCAAATCAAAGCCGTCCCACGCACCAGTCATGCATTAAACCCTGTATTGCTACGTTTTTCTTGCATAACAATACGCAAATCCACGTGAATTGCACACACCCTGCGCGCCGTTTCAGGCACTCTTTCCTGAACAATGCTCATTTGAAGGAGAGACGTCATGGGACCGTTCCCGCACAATGCGCCGCCTGCCCGGATCACGCCGCAGAACCCGGCCGGAACGGACGGCTTCGAATTCGTCGAGTTTGCCCATCCTGAGCCGGAAAAGCTGGACGCGCTGTTCCGGCGGATGGGCTACGCGCCGGTTGCCAGGCACAACTCAAAGAACATCATGCTCTATCGCCAGGGCGACATCACCTACGTCCTGAATGCGGAGCCCGGCAGCCACGGCATGACTTTCGTGGAAGAGCACGGTCCGTGTGCACCGGCCATGGCCTGGCGCGTCGTCGATGCGCAGCACGCGTTCGATCATGCCGTTGCCAACGGGGCGACGCCCTATGAGGGCGACGACAAGACCCTGGACGTTCCGGCCATCGTCGGCATCGGCGGATCGCTGCTCTATTTCGTCGACACCTATGGAGACAAGGGATCGGCCTATGCGAAGGAATTCGACTGGCTCGGTGAGACGAACCCCACGCCGGAAGGCGTCGGCTTCTACTATCTCGACCACCTGACCCACAACGTCTATCGCGGCAACATGGACAAGTGGTGGGATTTCTACCGGACGCTGTTCAACTTCAAGCAGATCCACTTCTTCGATATCGACGGTCGCATCACCGGCCTTGTCAGCCGCGCGATCACCAGCCCGTGCGGCAAGATCCGCATTCCGCTGAACGAATCCAAGGACGACACCAGCCAGATCGAGGAATACCTGAAGAAGTATCGCGGAGAGGGTATCCAGCACATCGCGGTCGGCACCGACAACATCTACGACAGCACGGACCGGCTGGCGGCCAACGAGCTGAAGTTCATGCCGGGTCCGCCAGCGACCTATTACGAGATGTCGCATGATCGCGTCCAGGGACATGGCGAACCGCTGGAGCGGATGAAGCAGCACGGCATCCTGATCGACGGCGAGGGCGTCGTCGACGGCGGCATGACGAAGATCCTGTTGCAGATTTTCTCAAAGACCGTGATCGGGCCGATCTTCTTCGAGTTCATCCAGCGGAAGGGTGACGAGGGGTTCGGCGAAGGCAATTTCCGCGCGCTCTTCGAGTCCATCGAGGAAGATCAGATCCGCCGCGGTATCCTGAAAACGGAAGCCGCCGAATAGGGCGCCATTCATTCCGGCCATCGGACATCAGGCCGCTTCTCGCGCCGGGAGCGGCCTATAGGTCTTTAAATGGACCCCTTAAGGCCGTTCCAGCGCCACAATCACCTACAACCGCATGTTGACTAAGTAATTGTATTTAAAATATTTTTTTGAATGAATTACCGTTATCATTTCGCTAAATTGCTGATTCTATTTGTGTTTTCCAATCGCGATTTATGCACGCATTATTTTTTTGAATTTTTTTTGATTTTTCGAGGAAGAACAATGGCCTCGGTGGGTTTTACAGACAGAGGTTGCCGTGAGGCCCTCTGTTGCATTGTCTAAGCACACTAACTTTCACCTCCGCGTTCGCGCGGAGGTTTTTTTTTGAAAAACTGCGAAAACACGCCAACACGTGTCCGATGGTTCTCACCCCTTGACCCTGGCCTCCAGCACGTCCCAGACCATCCCAGCAACGTCCGGTCCGCCGAGATTGCGGATCGCGCGGATGCCGGTCGGAGCGGTGACGTTGATCTCGGTCAGCATGCCGTCGATCACGTCGATGCCGACGAGGATGAGGCCCTTCTGCTTGAGCGACGGGCCAAGGCGGGCGCAGATCTCGCGCTCCCTGTCCGTCAGGTCGCTGTCGGTCGGCGCGCCGCCCCGGACCATGTTGGAGCGCAGATCGCCCGCGGCCGGGACACGGTTGACCGCGCCCGCGAATGCACCGTCGACCAGCAGAATGCGCTTGTCGCCATGCTTCACGTTGGGCAGGAACTGCTGGATGACCCAGGGCTCACGGAAGGTGGCGTCGAAGAAATCGTAGAGGGAGCCGTAGTTCAGATCGTCCCGGGTGATCCGGAACACCGCCGCTCCGCCATGTCCGAAGAGCGGTTTCATGACGATGTCGCCATATTCCTCGCGGAAGAGATCGATCTCGGCCCTGTCCTTGGTGATGAGCGTCGGCGGCATCAGGTCGGCAAAGTCGGTCACGAACAGCTTTTCCGGCGCATTGCGGACTTCGCCGGGATCGTTCACGACCAGGGTTTCGGGGTGGATCTTTTCCAGGATATGCGTTGCGGCGATGTAGGAGAGGTCGAAGGGCGGGTCCTGGCGCATCAGGACGACATCCATATCGCGCATATCCATGCGCGTGCGCTCGCCGAGCGTGAAGTGGTTGCCCTTTTCGTCGCGCACCTCGACAGGCTCCAGCGCGCAAAAGACCTCGTCGCCGCGCAGCGCGAGCCGGTCGGGCGTGTAGTGGTAGAGCGCATGGCCGCGCGCCTGCGCTTCCAGCATCATCGCAAAGGCGCTGTCGCCGGCAATGTTGATTGTCGAGATGTGGTCCATCTGGACCGCTACTTTCAAGGCCATGAGGCAACTCCCGGCGGGCGCGCCCGAAAGGCGCTAAGGGATACTAGATCGTTTGGTCCAGATATGCGGTGGCGATGCGTCTTTGTCCAGTGGGAGACCCTTTGGAGCATTCCTGCGTCGCACTTTCCGTTCGCAGGCTGTTGCGGGCTCCGGCCTTGGCGGCCCATCCTTCGAGACAGCGCCACCGCGCTTCCTCGGGATAAGGCTGCCTTGTGAGACATGGTTTCGCTGAAGAGATACCCGCCGATGTGCGCCTGCCCCTCCACCGTCATCGCGGACGCAGCGCAGCGGAGATCCGCGACCCACTCGTTTCCAAAGCCTTCGCAGGGATGCGGACAAGCGAAACATTCAGCCGATGCGGCAAGCCGACAGGCGAGTAGGCCCCGGATCTGCGCTGTCGCTTGTCCGGGGGGACGCCAGGGCGGCTGGAAGGCATCGGCGCCTCATCTTCCTCGTCCTGTTGTTTGAGCCGCTTCCTCATTCTGCGGCTGCGTTTCCCGCATTCACGCGATCGGGGAGACAATGCGCTCTCCGGTCAATAAACTTGTCATTCCGGCTGAAGCGCAGCGGAAGGCCGGAACATTGTCCAAGCTTCTGTTCCTTCCCGGGTCATGCCATGGCTTGACCATGGCATCCATGCCGTTGCGTTTCCGGTTGCTCAGGGTTTCGTTGCCGGGACGTATCGGCATGGATTGCCGGATCAGGTCCGGCAATGACGGCTGATAGAAGCGTTCCCGGCAGTTCCACCTTCGATCGTCATCCCTGCGAAGGCAAGGAACCAGTAATCTCCGGCCGGCGTGGTGTTTGTCATCGCCAGGCGCAAGGAACACTGGGTCCCGGTCTTGCCGCATATGCGGCAAACCGGGACGACAAATCCGGGAGAAAACACCGTATCCGGACCTGGCTCCGATCGGAATTGCCCAGCTTTCTCAATGGCATAAGTTCGAATGTATTTTCTGAGCCGGACAGCGGTGGATCCGACCATGGCAGCGACGCCGGTGCCGGTCGCAGTGGTGCACTTTGCCCGGGTTTTGCGTCCGCGCCGCTACCCCGAACCTACTCCCAAGCCTCAAACGCGTTTTCGATCCGCTCGGGCAGCGTCCAGGGGCGGATGATGATGACGTCGAACCTGAGCGTGTAGAACCCGGCCTTGGGATGCTCGGACACAAAGATCTTTGCCGCCCGCGTGATCCGCTTCTGACTGGCTGGGGTGACGGCGTTCATGGCCGCCTCGCGGGTCTTGCGGGCCTTGACCTCGACAAAGGCGACGGTCTTGCGTTTCTTCGCGATCAGGTCGATTTCACCGGCCCTGGTCCTGTAGCGCCTTTTCAGGATGCGCCAGCCGGTGAGCCGCAGATACCAGGCCGCCCGGCTTTCCGCGGAAAGCCCAAGCCTGTGGGCCTTCCGGCGCGTATCCGGCTGCTTCCCGGTCTGTCCCAAGCTCATCGTTCTCCCGATTTCAGGTCCAGTGCGCGCTTGTAGACCTCGCCGCGATCGAGCCCTGTGGCCTTCGCGACCTTCTTGGCGGCCGCGCTCACCGGCATCTCGTCAAGCGCGGCCTTGAGCAGCGCATCCATATCGGACGCATCCGCCTCGGGCCGTTCTTCCGGCGGGCCGACGAGGATGACGATTTCACCCTTGACGCTCGCGTCTTCGAACCGCCCGGCGAGGTCGCTCAAGGTGCCGCGTTCGAAGGTTTCAAAACGTTTTGTCAGTTCGCGGGCGACGACGGCCTCGCGCGTACCACCAAGCGCGTCGGCCATCAGCGCCAGCGTCGCCCCCGTGCGATGCGGGGATTCGAAGAAAACCAGCGTTGCCGGGACCTTCGCCAGATCCTCGAGCCGTTTCGTTTTCGGGCCGCCCTTTTGCGGTAGAAAACCCGCGAAGAGCACCGTGTCGCTCGGCAGGCCCGACGCGACCAGACCGGCGAGCGGGGCGGAAGCGCCCGGGATCGGAACCACCTTGTGGCCGGCTTCCAGGACACCGCGCACCAGGCGGTAGCCCGGATCGGAGACCAGCGGCGTTCCCGCATCGGACACGAGCGCGACCGCGTTGCCGGCATCGAGCTCCGCCAGGATCTTCGGTCTCTGCTTTTCCGCGTTGTGTTCGTGATAGGGCATGAGGGGCGTTTTAAGCCCGAACTTCTGGGTAAGGGTCGACGTCACGCGCGTGTCTTCGCAGGCGATCATGCTGCTGGCCGCCAGCGTCTCCAGTGCCCGGACCGTGATATCGCCGAGATTTCCGATCGGAGTGGACACGATGTAAAGTGCCGGTTCCAGATTGGGCGCGGAAAAGGCGTGCTCCGACAGGCTGAAACGATTCCTTTCCGAACGTTTGTCGGTCTCCATGAAAGCTCCCATCACTCGCCGCCGGACAGCATCCCGAGTTCTGCGCTAACCGCAGCAGAGCGCCGTTGCAAGGTAAATCCACTGTTCATCGGGCAGCTATGCCACCGAAAAGCCGCTAAAACTGGACATTCTCCCGGCGAATCCGTAAGTCTTCCCGATAGTGGAAAAATAACAATGGCAAGTGCAATGCGGGGCAAAACCGGACAGCAACAGAGGCGCCAGTTCCTGAAAACGGCTCTGGTGTGCAGCAGCGCCTTTGCGCTTACGGGGTGCCTCGGATCTTCGCTCGGATCACTTCCCGGGGACCAGGTTCAGCCGACCGCGCAACCGCAGACAACCGGGGAAGTGATCGGAACCGGCAGCGTGCGCGTCGGATTGCTGCTGCCACTTGGAAGCACCGGCGGCAACGCCTCGATCGGAACCGTTTTCAAGAATTCTGCCGCGCTGGCACTGCAGAATTTCCCGAATGCGGACGTCCAGCTGCTGGTTAAGGACACGGGCGGATCCTCCGAAGGCGGTCGCGCCGCCGCTCAGGCCGCGATATCTGAAGGTGCCGAACTGATCCTCGGACCGGTGTTTGCGCCGGCCGTCTCGGGCGCAGCCACGGCCGCACGCGCCGCCGGCGTTCCGGTCATCGCCTTTTCAACGGACACATCGGTGGCCGCGCGGGGGGTCTATCTGCTGAGCTTCCTGCCCGAAACCGACGTCAAGCGGATCATTGGTTACGCCAATAGCCAGCAGAGACGCTCCTACGCGGCGCTGATCCCGGAGGACAGTTACGGTGCGGTCGTCGAAGCCGCCTTCCGGCAGGAAGTCGGCCGTGGCGGCGGCAGGATCGCAACCATCCAGCGCTACAAGGCATCCGGCTCGGACACGTCTGACCTGACGGCAAAAACGGCCGCGCTCAAATCCGTCATAAACAGCATCGATGCGCTGTTCGTCCCGGCGGGCGGCAACGTGCCGCCGCTCGTCGTGCAGACGCTTGCCAGCCAGGGTGCGAATTTCGGCACCATCAAGCTGCTCGGCTCCGGTCAGTGGGATTCCGCGCAGCTCAAGAACAGTCCCTCGCTCGCGGGCGCCTGGTTCGCAGGACCTGAAGACAAGGGCTTCCAGGGCTTTGCGCAGCGATACCAGGGGACCTACGGGACGCCGCCGCCGCGCAATGCAAGCCTTGTCTACGATGGCGTGACCCTTGCCGCGGGCCTGATCCGCTCCGCCGGTCCGCAGCGGTTTCAGCAGAGCATCCTGACCAACCGGGACGGCTTCATCGGCATTGACGGCCTGTTCCGCTTCAGGAACAACGGTCTCAACGAACGCGGCCTCGCCGTTTATCAGATCACGGGCCGCGGAACCGAAGTGGTGTCACCTGCGCCACGGGATTTCCGCACGGGATTCTGATACACCTGCCCCTTCGGGAGGAGTGCATTGATGTTGAACGGCAAAGCCATTGTCCTGATCATCAGCGGCGGCATTGCCGCTTACAAGTCGCTCGACCTGATCCGGCGGCTGAAGGAGCGTGGTGCGCGGGTGATTCCGATCATGACGGACGGCGCCCGCGAGTTCGTGACGCCGCTCGCCGTCGGTGCGCTGTCGGCGGAACAGGTCTTTACCGATCTCTTCGACCGGGCAGCCGAACACGATGTCGGGCACATCCGCCTTGCCCGTGACCACGACCTGATCCTGGTCGCCCCCATGACCGCCAATCTCATGGCCAAGACGGCGCATGGCATTGCCGATGACCTGGCCTCCGCGGTGCTGCTGGCAACGGACAGACCGGTGCTGGCCGCGCCCGCGATGAACCCGAAGATGTGGCAGAACCCGGCGACCTTGCGCAATGCGGCCAAACTGGAAGAGCGCGGTATCCGGTTCATCGGTCCGGCAAGCGGCGAGATGGCGGAAAAAGGCGAGGCCGGTATCGGCCGGATGAGCGAACCGCTGGAGATCGTTGCCGCCGCCGAAGCGGTTCTTCGAGATCATGACATGCGGCACTCCGGCCTCCCGCTTGCCGGAAAACACGTGCTGATCACGTCCGGACCGACACATGAGCCGATCGATCCGGTCCGCTACATCGCCAACCGCTCATCCGGCAAGCAGGGCCATGCACTCGCGCGCGCCGCGTTTGCTGCAGGCGCGCGCGTCACGCTCGTGTCCGGGCCGGTCGAACTGCCCGACCCGGCCAATGTCGAGACGGTGCACGTTGGAACGGCGGCGGAGATGCTCGAGGCCGTTGAAGCAAACCTGCCCGCGGATATCGCCATCATGGCCGCCGCTGTCGCAGACTGGCGTGTGGCTTCGGAAGGGGCCCAGAAGATCAAGAAGGACGGAAGCGGCCAGCCGCCTGCACTCGCGCTGGTCGAGAACCCGGACATTCTGGCAACGATCGGCCACCACCAGAGCCTGCGCCCGCAGCTCTTGATCGGATTTGCCGCCGAGACGCAGAACCTGATCGACAACGCGCGCGCCAAGCTGGAGCGCAAGAACGCCGACTGGATCATCGCCAACGATGTCAGTCCCGAGACGGGCATCATGGGCGGCGATGCCAACACCGTCCGCCTTGTCAGCCGGTCCGGTGTCGAGGACTGGCCCGAAATGAACAAGTCCGACGTTGCCCACCGGATCATCGCACGGGCTGCGCAGGAGATCAGCGACTGACGCAGATCGCCAATCAAGACGGGGAAATGGGCAACGCACTCTTCCTTCCCGTCAGTCATTGCCGGACTTGATCCGGCAATCCATTCCCTTGCCTCTCAACCCTGAGAGGCCGTGCGACCGGAAACGCAACGGCATGGATGTCATGGTCACGCCCATTGCTGTCCGGTTTGGAAAGTACTGCCGAACTCATGTCGTTGAGAAAGCGGCATCGTTCCGTGCGGCGCCAATTCGGGATACGGAATTGTTCCCTCGATTTGTCGTCCCGGTTTGCCGTGAAAGCGGCAAGACCGGGACCCAGTCTTCCTTGCGCCTGGCGAAAACAAACGTCACGTCGGCTGGAGATTACTGGTTCCCTGCCTTCGCAGGGATGACAAGAACGAAACTTGGTCTATAAAAATCACCAATCCAACCTGTCGTCGCCGTCCCGGACGCAGCAAAGCGGAGATCCGGGACCGGAGCGCCGCCGCGTTGGCGCGTAACGGGCCATAGCGGCTCCCCGATCCCGGCTCGCGCTGCGCTTGGCCGGGATGACTCTTCGCAGACAGGGGTTGGCTAAAATGCAAAAGCCCCTCAGCCGTCATTGCCGGACCTGATCCGGCAATCCATGCCGATGCGTCCCGGCGACCAAAAGCCTTGCAATGGGAAACGCAACGGCGTGGATGCCATGGTCGAGCCCGGTGCCCCGGGAGAACACCGGAAACCCGTCAGGCTGTGCCTCGCCGATCCCGGATCTCGCGATGCTCGTCCGGAATACCGAAGAAAAAACGAAGGTCCGCAATCAGCAACGCGTCAAGCGGCGAAGCGGAAATAGCTCATGCTGATGGAGCCGTATTCGTAGCTCCGGTGCAGACGTTCGACACTTGCCTCTTCACCGGCAGCGCCGAAGGGGAAAAACAGCGGCAGAAGATGTTCTTCGGTCGGATGGTTGCGCCGGAATTCGGGTGCGGCATCCAGATCCTTGAAATAGTCGATCGAGCCGGCCTTCAGGCCCTCATCCAGCCAGTGGTCGAAATTTTCGGCCCAATCCGGCGCAATTGAGCCCTGTGACCGGATATCGCGAAGATTGTGCGTCGTGCTGCCGGAGCCGGCAATCAGGACACCCTTTTCGCGAAGCGGCGCCACCGCCCTGCCGAGCCTGTAGATGCTCTCAGGTGTGCTGCCATTGGGAAGCGAGAGCGCCGTGACGGGAATTCTGGCGGCCGGAAAGGCAAGCGACAGCGGCACCCAGGCACCGTGATCCAGCCCCCATTCGCTGTCCAGTTCGACGTCATAGCCGGCATCTTCCAGAAGCCTTGCCGTTTCGTCGACACGGTCTTCCTCGGCAACGGCAGGATAGGAAATCTCGTACAGCTCTTTCGGAAAGCCGCGGAAATCGTGGTAGGTGCGCAGCGGGCCCGGTGCGGAGAGCTTCAGCCCGTCGGTTTCCCAGTGCGCGGACAGAATGAGGATCGACCTGGGCTCGATGCCGTCTTGCGCAAAGGACTTCAGAAACCGGTTTGCCGCCGTGTCCTCAACCGCAAGCGTCGGCGCTCCATGCGCAAAGAAGACCGGTGGAATGGCGCGTTGCGTTTCGGACATAGGGGTTCTCCATTGGACAACTGAAACTCTGGCTCTGCTGAACATAAGCGGGTTCAGCCCGGACAGAAGGTCAGTTTTCGGAGAAGGGCTGTTCCAGATTCGGGAACAATCAAAAAACCGTTCCCGCCGGGGCGGGAACGGCCTTTTCAGGTATTTCGAGCTCAGCGATAGCCGACATTGATCAGCTGGACCCGGCGGTTGATGCCCGCATCCGGCTTGGATGGATCGCGCAGCTGCTCTTCTCCAAGCCCGACGGCTTCCAGATATTCGCCCGGAACACGGAACGTCGTCACGAGCGCGTCACGTACCGATTTGGCCCGCTTGATCGACAGCTCGAGATTGAAATCACGCGGCCCGTCGGCGCTGGTGTGACCGACGACGAAGAATGTCTGGCCCTGCAGGTAAGGCGTGTGCAGTGCATCGGCGATCAGCCCGATGGTTTCGTAGGACTCCGGCCGAATGCGCGCGGAATTGATGTCGAACGTGATTTCAACGTTGAACTGGCGCAATGAGGCAAGCTTGTCCCAGAGCGGCAGATTGCCGGGTGAGTTTGCGCCCGGATATTTCTGGATGTTCTCGAACGCGGCCTTCTGCAACTCGTCGGCGCTGACATCGACTTTCTGCTGGGCACCCTGCAGCGAATTGATGATTTCGTTGCGGTTGAGCTGGGTCTGGGCGCTGGCGCCGGAGACGCAAACGGCAAGAAAGGCGGCCGAGAGACCGGCGAAAAGGAACTTTTTCATGAATTATCTCCCGGGTGCGCTTAACGGTAGCCAGCCAAATCGATGGCGGTGTTGCATTTATTGCTCACGGAACGCTGCGCCTTCAGGAGGCACCGCAGAATGTGGCCGGCCCCCGGCTTGACGCCCTTGCAGCGTTGCGCTGCATCGCGCTGGCAGATCTTCGGAGCCGCCGCCTGTGCAGCAAGGCGTTCCTGGATGAGGGTGGCAACAACAGCGCGGTCCGCATTGCACTTCTGGGACACCTTGGCCTGGTTCTGGTCCAGGCACTGGCCGATGCCGTTGTTGGCAAGCGTTGCGGATTTGCAATATTTGTTGATGTCCGCGCCGCAGCTCGCAGACAGGATCTTGATGGCTTCAGCGAAGCCGACTGTCTGGGCAAACGCCGCAGGGGTGGACACAAGCAAGACACCTGTGGCAAATGCGAAAATCATACGTCTCATGTTGCAAATCTCCCAACCTTGGCAACATTACGGTGGGGCAAAGTGTTTCAGGACATCGTCTAAACTTCAAGGCGTTAGCCAAAAATATTGAGTCGTAAATCCGGCCATTGCTAATCTTGACAGGTCACATCGAATATTGTCCCTCCCAGGCAGCGCGAACAAGGATCCCGAAGATGCAAGTGACACTGGAACTGAAACAGCTCGACCATGCCAAAGGCCTGCCTTTGCCCGCCTACCAGTCCGATCTTGCGGCCGGCCTCGACCTGGTCGCTGCGGTCGACACGCCGCTTCATCTGGCGCCGGGCGAACGCGCTCTGGTTCCGACCGGGCTTGCCATGGCCCTGCCGGCAGGCTTTGAAGCGCAGGTCCGGCCGCGCTCAGGCCTTGCGGCCAAGCATGGCATTACCGTTTTGAACACGCCCGGAACGATCGATGCGGATTACCGGGGCGAGGTGAAGGTCATCCTGATCAACCTCGGCGATACGCCTTTCGAGATCGTCCGCGGCGAACGGATCGCGCAGATGGTGGTCGCGCCGGTGCTTCAGGCCGTCATTACCGAGGTCGAGACGCTTTCCGAAACCGGGCGCGGTGCTGGCGGCTTCGGGTCGACCGGACGCGCGTGACGGAGGTCCGTAAGATGACGCCGAAACTCGTGATCTTTGATTGTGACGGCGTCCTGGTGGACACCGAGCGGCTGACAAACAGGACACTGGCGGCGCTTCTGACCGACTGCGGTTTTCCGATCACCGGTGAAGACTGCCAGAAACGGTTCATGGGCCGGACGCTCGAAGCCGTGCAGGAGATCGTTGAACGGGAGCTCGGCAGTAAGCTGCCTTCCGACTGGCTCGAGCAGCTCCGCGCCCGCGATATCGAAAGCTTCAAGGTCGGTGTCGCCCAAATACCGGGCGTTGCCGGTGTGATGGACCTGCTTGATGAGCGCGGCATTCCCTATTGTGTCGGCTCATCAGGAAAATACGAGAAGATGCATTCAACGCTCGGCAGCTCCGGTCTGCTGCCGCGGCTGAAAGACAGGCTCTATTCCTCGCAGGATTGCGAAAGGGGCAAGCCCGCGCCGGATGTGTTCCTGCTCGCGGCAAAGTCCATGGGCCATCGCCCGGCAGACTGCGTCGTGATCGAGGACAGCCTGCCCGGCGTCAAGGCAGCACGGGCCGCCGGCATGCGGGTGTTCGCCTATGTCGATGATCCGGTCTGCGACCGCGATGACCTCAAGGCCGCCGGTGCCGTTCTTTTCGAGCGCATGGATCAGCTCCCTGGTCTGCTCTTTGGCGAGGCCTGAAGTGCCCGGCTCAATGCGACGGGCCGCGCCAATATTTTGGGATGACCGATTGCAGAAAAGAGAATAGGACGGAGGTAAGGACAGCGACAAGTCCGGCAAGGGAGGGCCGTCATGACCAGAAAAACGCACGGGCGCGGAAGGATCTATGCCTCGATCACCGATACGATCGGGGATACGCCGATCGTGCGGCTCGACCGGCTGGCACATGCGCATGGTGTGAAGGGCACCCTTCTTGCCAAGCTGGAATTCTTCAACCCGATTGCCAGCGTCAAGGACCGGATCGGTGTCGCCATGATCGAGGCGATGGAACGGGACGGGCACATCGCACCGGACCGGTCGACGCTGATTGAGCCGACCTCCGGCAATACCGGCATCGCGCTCGCCTTCGTGGCCGCCGCCAAGGGCTACCGGCTGATTCTCGTCATGCCCGAAACCATGTCGGTGGAACGGCGGAAAATGCTCCTCATACTGGGTGCCGAACTGGAACTTACCGACGGCGCGTTCGGGATGAAAGGCGCCATTGCCCGCGCGCAGGAACTGCTCGGCGAGATCGACGGTGCAGTCATGCCGCAACAATTCAACAATCCGGCCAATCCCGACATTCACCGCAACACCACCGCGGAAGAGATCTGGAACGACACGGACGGCAAGATCGATGTGTTCGTTTCAGGCATCGGTACCGGCGGCACGATCACGGGCGTTTCAGAGGTTCTGAAGGCGCGGAAACCGGAGTTGCGCGTCGTCGCGGTCGAACCCGCCGACAGCCCGATCCTCTCAGGCGGGGAACCCGGCCCGCACAAGATCCAGGGGATCGGCGCCGGGTTCGTTCCCGGCGTGCTCGACACCGGCGCCTATGACGACGTCCAGACCGTTTCCAACGAAGACGCTTTTGCCATGGCGCGCGAAGTCGCAAGAACCGAGGGGATTCCCGTCGGCATTTCCTCCGGCGCGGCACTGACCGCCGCGATCAGGATCGGCCAGGGCGCGGGCATGGACGGCAAGACCATTGTCGTGATCATCCCGTCTTTCGCGGAACGGTACCTGTCGACAGCGCTGTTCGAGGGGCTTTGAGGCCCCAAAACACCTGCCCACACAGCCAGAAAACGAGGGGCGTTCCCCTCGTTTTCAAGTATACGCGCCGAACTTTACCGGCATACACGAACATCACATCACGAAAGATGATGGACCTGCTGAAGACCGTAGACCGGTGTGTCAAGGCCTTCCATGCGCGCTTTCAGCTGAAGCGACAGGAACTGCGAATAGTGCCGCGACTGGTGCAGGTTGCCGCCGTGGAACCACAGCGCCTGTTGCTGGGTCGGTTTCCACATGTTGCGCTGTTCGCCTTCCCAGGGGCCCGGATCCTTGGTCGTGTCTGAGCCCAGGCCCCAGACCTTGCCGACCCGGTCGGCCATCTCCTGGCCCATCAGGTCGGCCACCCAGCCGTTCATCGAGCCGTAGCCGGTCGCATAGACGATGACATCCGCTTCCAGCTTGCTGCCGTCGTCAAGAACAACGCCGTCCTCGACAACCTCGGTCACCTGACCGCGCTTCAGCTTGATGTCACCGTCGATGATCAGCTGGCTTGCGCCGATATCGATGTAATATCCGGAGCCACGGCGCAGATATTTCATGAACAGGCCACTGTCGTCGTCGCCCCAGTCAAGCCAGAAGCCGGCCTTTTCGAGCCCGTCATAGAAGTCCGCATCGCGCTTTTTCATTTCCGCATAGGCGGGGATCTGGAACTGATGGAGAATGCGGTAGGGCAGCGAGGCAAAGATGAGATCGGCCTTTTCCGTGGTCATGCCGGCGTTTACGGCCTCTTCGGAATAAAGCGCGCCGAGCCCGACATCCATCAGCGTGTCGGAGCGCACGATATGGGTCGAGGACCGCTGGACCATGGTGACATCGACGTCGTTCTCCCAGAGCGCGGCACAAATGTCGTGGGCGGAATTGTTGGACCCGACGACAATCGCCTTCTTGCCTCGGTAGGCATCCGGGCCCGGATGCTTCGAGGAATGGTGCTGGTCGCCCCGGAACTTCGCCATGCCCGGAAACGCAGGCACATTCGCCTTGCCGGACATGCCGGTCGCCATCACCAGCTGTTTGGGACGCAGGACGACTTCCTCGCCGTCCCGGTCGACGACAATCGTCCACTCGCCGGTTGCCTCGTCATAGCTGGCAGACTTGGCAACGGAGCGGGTCCAGTAATTCAGTTCCATGACCTTGGTGTACATTTCAAGCCAGTCGCCGATCTTGTCCTTCGGGCTGAAGATCGGCCAGTTCTCCGGAAACTTTATGTAGGGCAGATGGTCGTACCAGACCGGATCGTGGAGACACAGGGACTTGTAGCGATTGCGCCAGCTGTCGCCGGGGCGGTCATTCTTTTCCACGATGATGGTGGGAACCCCGAGCTGACGCAGACGCGCGCCGAGCGCGATGCCTCCCTGACCCCCGCCGATGATCACGCAATAGGGCTGCTTGCTGTAACCCAGCTCCGCGTCTTCCCTCTCGCGTTCCTCCTTCCAGGTGGTGCGATGCTTGCCGGCGCCGTGTTTTGCGCCGAGCGGCCGCTGGAACCCCCTCGGTTCCTCGTGGCCCTTGAGCTCCACCATGGTCGTCAGCAATGTCCAGATCTTGTCGTCCTTCAGCCGGATGAGACCGAAACAACGCGCCAGTTTCGTCTCGAACTGGATCCATGCCGTAATCACGCCGCCTTCCTCGGTCGGAACTTCGCCTTCCGCGAGCGTCCAGTTGCTTGGGCCGACCGCACCGAGCTGGCTGGTGAGCATGTCGCGCACCTGGTTCTTGCCCTCGACGGTCTTCAAGTTCCAGGTGAAGGCCACGAGATCGCGCCAGTAGCAGTCATCCTGGAAAAGATTAACCGCGGCCTCGACATCGCCGGCCGCCAGCGCATCGCCGAAGGTTTTGAGAAAGGTTTCGGTCCGGTGAACCAATGGTGTGTCTAGCATTTCGTTCCTCCCGTTCATTCATGGGGGAAGAATTGCAGAGCCGGGAGGGCTTGCGCCATGGCGGACTAGGCAGTTTGGCCGAGGACGTGTCACAAAACCGTTTTGATGTTGCGCGCGCAACAAGACGCAACACGGAAAGACCGGCAAGGCCCGCCCAAGAAGGGGCCCTCAGTTCGGGCGGGCGAGCCCGGCCTTGCGCATCCGGCGCAGCACCGTGGAGCGGTTGACGCCCAGACGCCGAGCGACCAGCGACATGTTGCCGTCGCAAGCTTCGAGAAGGGCCTCGAGGTCGTCGATCGGATCGGCTGCCGTCCGCTCCGACATGGCAGGCGGCGGCAGGTCCGGCAGATCGATCACGGAGCCGTCTGTCAGCGCCATCGCCACCTCGAGCGTTGTCGAGAGTTCCCGGATGTTCCCCGGCCAGTGGCGGCTGTTGAGTTCTGCGCGGGCGGCAGGCGAGAGCCGGAAATCCTTTGGTGAGCGCCGCAGAAGACGATCCGTGAGCCAGTCGAAATCCTTGCGGTGCCTGACCGGCGGAACGGAAATCACTGCACCGGCGAGGCGGAAGTAGAGTTCGGGCCGGATCGCCTTGTGACTGTCAGCGTTGACCTCGTCCTGGCGCGCGGTGGCAACGACACGCAGGTCGCTGCGCGCTTCCAGAAGCGCCAGTATGACGGACTGGCCGTCTTCGTCCAGACGTTCGATGCCGCGCAGAAACAGCGTCCCCGCCGCGCCGTCCGCGATCGCATCCACCTTTTCCTTGCGCAGGTCAGAGCAGCAGAGCGTGTGAAAGGAGCGGTTTGCCGGCCCGAGAACATGAACGGCCCTGGCCAGGGTTTCCTTGCCCGTCCCGGTTTCACCCGAAAGCAGGATCGGAACCTGGGTAGCAGCCAGCTTTTCCACCTTCCCGGCCAGTTGGACCAAGGCCGGATCGGGCCCGCAGAAACTGCGCAGGGGACCGGACAGGGCCCCGATCGCGTGCGGCCGCGAAACGCGGGATGTCTGCGGCGCGATTGCGTGGCCGTAAAGGCCGCGGCCATCGCGCAGTCTGAGCACCCTTTCCTCCGTCGGGCGGCCGCGCATGAATTCCGGCAGGTCGTCGATTTCCAGATCCATGTGCATGTCGATCCGGGTGCCGATGAGATCCGGGGCTCCGCCAGGCGAAAGAAACTCACGGGCGCCACGGGTCATGCCGGTGATGTGACCGCTTTCATCAAGCGCGACAGCGGCTTCGGGATCAACCTCCAGAAATTCCGATGATGTCGAGAACCGCAACACCCACTCTCGGCGCGTCATCGCCATGAGGTTGGCCATTTCCACGCGGCGGGCGGATGCTTTCACGAGGTTCATTGCCAGGTTCTGGCTCGATTTCGGGCTGGGTGAGCGCAACAGCGAGATATCCAGCACGGCGGCAAGCTTGCCGCTGGTGTCGAATATCGGCGCGGCGGTGCAGGACAGGGGCGTGTGCGACAGGCCGAAATGATCGCCCTGGTGAATGGTGACCGCTTCACCGGTCACGATGCAGGATCCGACACCGCAGGTACCCGCGAGATCTTCGGACCAGTCGGAGCCGAGATAAAGCCCTGCGCGGCGCAGCTCCTCCTCGAACCGGAGATCGCCGAAGAAGTCGACGCTGATGCCTTTCGCGTCCGCCAAAAGCAGAACATAGTTGTGCCCGGCGACCTGTTTGAACAGGGTCTGCAGACCGGATCGCGCCGTTGCGATCAGGCGTTCGGACTGTTCCTGATGCTCCTTCAGCTGCTGTTCGGTGACGACATGCGGCCCTTCCGGCCGCGTCGGGTCCATGCCGTAGGTCTGAACACAGCGCCGCCAGCTTTCGGAGACAAGCTCGTCCCTGCCGGTCTCCTGTCCCTTCAGGACCCGGTCGATTTCGCTGACATGTTCGACGTCACGCATGCCATCCTCCCTTGGCATTGCGCGGCACGATAGCGCGATAAAGGGCGGACGCACAACATGTGCGGAAGTGCCGGTCGAATGTTTGCGGCCGCGGCCCCTGCCCTTTCGGCGCGGATCTACGGGATCGGCTTTTCCATGCGCGTCGCGGAGGAAAACCCGAAGACATGCCTGAAAAGACCCGTATGCGCCACGGAAACGGGGTTGAAACCCATGCGTTCATAGAGCGAGCGGGCGCGGTCATTCCGGTCGATGACATCGAGGCGGACACGGTTCAGACCGTCTTCGGCGGCTTTGTTGAATATCGCCTGCAAAAGTGCGGTACCCACCCCTTTGCCCCGGGCCGCTTCGTTGACGAAAATTCCGTCCATCAAGAGAGCGCCGGGTTGCGTCCTGCGTTCGAGCAGATCCAACACCATCCCGCGCCAGAGACCGCCGAAGCGGCCGTAAACGTCTGTCATCCGGGCGAGCGTACCGTTGACGAATGCCCCGTCACTGGTCTTGTAGCCGGCGAGGCCGAGAAGGGTGCCATCTCGCGAGACCGCGCCAAAGGAAAAGGCGGGGTCCAGCGCATCCTCGAAAAAGGTCAACGCCCGCGCCTCCGGTTTCATGACCTTCTCCAGCTTTCCACGGAAGGCGGACCAGAAAAGCGCGGCCGCCACCGGCCGCTGGTCATCCGGGAAACCGGGCTGAACCTTGAATTCGAAAGACATACCGCTGACTAGCGGATCCACACAGCCGTGCCGGTCGCACTGACCATCAGCATCGACCCGTTCTGACCGACCGTCTCGTAGTCGAGGTCGACGCCGATGACCGCGTTCGCACCCATCGCCTGGGCCTGCTGGCACATTTCATCGACGGCGATCTTACGGGCCTTTGCGAGTTCTTCCTCGTAGGCACCCGACCGGCCCCCGACGATGTCGCGAATACCGGCAAACAGGTCCTTGAAAAGATTAGCGCCAAGAATGGCCTCGCCCGTCACCAGTCCCCGGTAGTCGAGGTCCTTGCCCTGAATGGTATTCGTCGTCGTGACCAGCATGTGCTGTCTCCCTCAGTTGTAACACGCTGAGACATGGGGCCATTCGGCCTCCTCTGCAATCGGATTCTCGCCTGCGGTGCCGGAATAACGGAACTTACCCTAGGATCAGGACTCATTAATTTGGTTGAATTGGCGCAGCAAACGGCGATGAGCTGCTAGGAAAAGCGCGACAAGCGGGCTTCCTGCCCGGTTGAGCGGGTTGACGGTGCAGATCGAAGCCGTTTTTGCGTCCCGCAGGGATAGGGTGAATTTGCCCGGCAACGTCGTTGCAAATCTTTGGAAACCGGAGGGTTTCCTGCAGCTTTGCGCCTTGCATCCGAACAAATTCATCCCTACCAATTCATCTAAATAAATGGGTCCTGACCCTAGGCCGCCTGCCGCGACAGGTCACGTCCGCGATAGCTCAATGCCTCTGCAAGGTGGATGCGGGAGACCGTATCCTTGCCGTCCAGATCGGCCAGGGTCCGGGCCAGTTTCAGCACACGGTGGTATCCGCGGGCACTCAGCTGAAGCTTTTCGGCAGCATCGCGCAGGAAGGCCAGACCCAATTCGTCCGGCCGCGTCATGGTTTCGACCACCGACGCGGGCGCCTGGGCGTTTGTCCGGCAGATCACGCCGAGATCGAAGAACCGTCTTTCCTGTATCC